>NZ_JANMWY010000300.1:0-6591 GCF_031380695.1 Sphingomonas sp.
AGTGATGTCGTGCGCTGTCCCCGCCGCCATGATCGCTTCCCACACGCCGCGACCATGGGCCGCCGGCACGTTGACCTCATAGCCTAGTTCACCGGTGAAGCTGACCCGGAACAGTCGCGCAGGCACGCCGCAGATGCGCCCTTCGCGGATCGCCATGTGCGGAAAGGCTTGCGCCGACAGGTCGATATCCTCGACCAGCCCGGCGAGCACCGCCCGCGCGCTGGGACCGTTGAGCGCGATCACAGACCATTGCTCGGTCGTGCTTGTCAGCCATAGCTTGAGGTCTGGCCATTCGGTCTGGAGATAATCCTCCATCATGGTGAGCACGCGCGCCGCGCCGCCGGTGGTGGTCGTCAGGTGAAAGCGGTCGGGCGCGAGCCGGGCGTTAACCCCGTCGTCGAGGATGAAACCATCCTCCTTCAGCAGCAGGCCATAGCGGCACCGCCCCGGCTCGAGCGCTTTCCAGGGATTGGTGTACATCCGGTTGAGGAACTCGGCGGCGTCTGGCCCGACGACCTCGATCTTGCCGAGCGTCGAGGCGTCGAAGATGCCGACCGAGGCACGCACTGCGCGGCATTCACGCCGGGTCGCCGCCAGCATATCTTCCCCGCCGACTGGGAAATAGCGCGCGCGGCGCCACTGGGCGACATTCTCGAACACCGCGCCGCGCTCGTCTGCCCAAGCGTCGATACTGGTCTTGCGCGTCGGCTGAAACAGCTCGCCCCGATGGTGCCCGGCGATCGCCCCGAAGCTCTGTGGTGTGTAGGGCGGGCGAAAGCTGGTCAGCCCCATCTCGTTCGCCGATTTCAGCAGCATTTCCGACGCGATGCCCATGCCGTTTATGTTCGACGTCTTTCCCTGGTCGGTGGCCATGCCATTGGTGGTGTAGCGCTTGACGTGCTCGATCGAGCGAAAGCCTTCGCGCACCGCTAGCCTGATGTCGCGCGCGCAGACGTCGTTCTGATAATCGACAAATGCCTTGATCCGCGCCGGGTCGCGGGTGGTGGGCAGCGCGGCCACGCTAATGCCGCTTCCCTGCGCCATCTCGCCGGCGCAGGCGCCCACGCTGACGCAGTTTTCGTTTGCGACATCGGGGACAAAGGCCCCCGAGTCGGCGCGCCACTTGATCGTGCCCTTGCTGTGCGACCACAAATGAATGCTCGGCGTCCAGCCGCCCGCCATCAGCACCGCGTCGCACTTCACGGTTCGGCTGCCCGCGGCCGTTCCCGCCGCGTCGAACGCCGTGACGTCCACCGACCTGACCGCCTTGCCGCCCGCGACTTCGGTCACCGCCGAGGATAGCATCACGACGATGCCAAGTGCCTCGGCCTTTGCCATCAATTCGGCGGCGACGCCCGCGCGGATATCGACGATCGCGGCAACCTTCACGCCGACTTCGACATGATCGAACGCGACCTGCCAGCCGCTGTCGTGACTGGCCATGACGAGCAGGCTCCGGCCGACCGCGACGCCGTAGCGGTGGAGCCAAGTCCGCGCCGCGCTCGCCAGCATCACGCCGGGCGTGTCGTTGCCGGCGAACACAAGCGGCCGCTCGATTGCGCCCTGTGCCAGGACCACTGCGGCGGCGCGGATCCGCCACAATTTCTCGCGCGGTCCCTCGCCATTGACCGGCCGATGATCGGTCAATCGCTCGACCGCGCCGATGAAATTGTCGTGATAATAGCCGAACGCGGTCGTCCGGCTGAGTATCCGCACATTCGGTGCGCTTTGAAGCGTCTTCACGCCCTGCTCGAGCCACGCCCACAGCGCCGGGTCGGACAAGGCGCCGCCGCCGATCTCGTTTTGCTCATCGATCAGGATCACGCGCTTGTCGCCGTTCGCCGCCTCGAGTGCCGCTTCGATTCCGGCCGGCCCCGCGCCGACGACCAGCAACTCGCAATGCGCAAAGGCCGCCGCATAATGATCGGGATCGAACTCGCGCGGCGGTTCACCCAGCCCGGCCATGCGCCGGATCGCGGGCTCGTAGAGCGCCTCCCACGCGCTGCGCGGCCACATGAAGGTCTTGTTGTAGAAACCCGCCGGGAACAGGAAACTCAAGCGATTGGTGAGCGAGCCCAGGTCGAACTGGAGGCTTGGCCAGCGATTCTGGCTGGTCGCCGTCAGCCCATCGTAAAGCTCGATCTGCGTCGCCAGCAGGTTGGGCGTGTGCCTCCCCGGTCCGCGATCGACCGAGACGAGCGCATTGGGTTCCTCCGAACCCGCCCCGACGAGCCCGCGCGGACGGTGGTATTTGAACGATCGCCCGAACAGCGTGACGCCATTCGCCAGCAACGCCGACGCCAGCGTATCGCCCGCAAAGCCCTGGTAAGCCTTGCCGTCGAACGTGAAGGCGACGGTCCGCCCGCGATCGACGCGGCTCGAAGCGGTGATCCGTGCCCCGCTCATCGCCGAGGCTCCCCGGCCTTGTAGCTCGCTTCGAACTTGTCGGTCACCGTGTCGCGGATCGCATTGAAGAAGCGCCCGCAGCCATGGACATGCCGCCAGCGTTCATGATGGCGGCCGCGCGGATTGGCCCGGATGAACAGAAAGGCTTCCCAATCGGCGTCGCTTTCCGCCGAGGGATCGAGCGCCCGCGCGACATGGGCCTGGCCGGCGTTGGCGAATTCGATCTCGGGTCGCGCTTCGTCGCAGTAAGGGCAGTGGATCAGGATCATCTCAATGCGCCACTGCGGCTGCGGCCGCTTCGTCGATCAGGCGGCCGCTGCGGAATCGATCGAGGTTGAACGGCGCGTTGATCCGGTGCGGTTCGTCCCTGGCCATGGTGTAGGCGAGCAAATCGCCCGCCCCCGGCGTCGCCTTGAACCCGCCGGTCCCCCAGCCGCAATTGACATAGAGTCCCGGCACCGGGGTCTTGCCGATGATCGGCGAGCGGTCGGGCGTCACGTCGACGATCCCGCCCCATGTCCGCAACATCCGCATCCGGCTGAAGATCGGGAAGATCTCGTTGATCGCGGCCAGCGTATGCTCGATGATGTGGAGCGCGCCGCGCTGCGAATAGCTGATATACTGGTCGGTTCCCGCGCCGATCACCAACTCGCCCTTGTCCGACTGGCTGATGTAGGCGTGGACCGTGTTCGACATCACGACGCACGGGAAGATCGGCTTGACCGGTTCGGACACCAGCGCCTGCAGCGGATAGCTTTCGAGCGGGAAGCTCAGCCCCGCCATCTGCATCAAGACGGAGGAATTGCCCGCCGCCGACACGCCGATCCGCCGCGCCTCGATCGGCCCGCGCGTCGTCTCGACCCCCGTCACCACACCGTCGGCACCGCGATGGATCGCCGTCACCGCGCAATTCTGGATGATGTCCACGCCCAGCGCCGCCGCCGCCCGCGCATAGCCCCACGCCACGCTGTCGTGCCGCGCCGTGCCGCCGCGCCGTTGCAGCGCCGCGCCGAGCACCGGGTGGCGCGCCCCGGGATCGATGCTGAGCGGCGGGCAATAGGCCTTTGCCTGAGCCGCGCTCAGCCACTCATTATCGACCCCGTTGAGCCGATTGGCATGGATGTGGCGCTTGATGCTTTGCACGTCGTGAACATTGTGCGCGAGCATCATCACGCCGCGCTTCGAATACATCACGTTATAGTTGAGCTCCTTGCTCAACCCGTCCCACAGTTCAACCGCATGATCGTAGAGAAAAGCGCTTTCGTCATAGAGATAGTTGGAGCGGATGATGGTCGTGTTACGGCCGGTGTTGCCGCCGCCGATCCAGCCCTTTTCGAGCACCGCCACGTTGCGAATGCCGTATTTTTTTGCGAGGTAATAGGCTGCTGCGAGTCCGTGTCCGCCGCCGCCGACGATGATCGCGTCATAGGCCGGCTTCGGCGCCGCGTCGGGCCATTGCTCGGGCCAGTCCTTGTGCGCGTTGAGCGACTTGGCGACGAGGTTGACGAAGCTGAACCGGGTCATGCGCGCGGCGCTGCGGGTGGCGCGTAAATCAACAGCGTGATCGCCCCGTTTTTGCTGCCCGTGCGGTGAAGTGCGCCGGGTGCTCGAACAATGAAGTCACCGGGACCGTAGCTTTTCTCGTCGTCGAAAAAATCGCCTTCAATGACGTAAATCTGTTCAATGTCGTCATGCGCGTGAAGCGTACCAAAGGGGGCCGGGTCGATCTTCATCAACAGCGTCCGATAGCCACGCGAATCGTCGATTAACGTTTGCGTGGAAACACCCGCTAGCGAATCGCTCGTCCAATTGGCACGCGCCCGGACTACCAGTGTTCCCTCGTCGGGCAGCCCAGTCATACCACCACCCCGTCGAGTGCGACCTGACTTTGCGTCACATAGAACTCCTTGAATTTCTCTACCAGCTTCTCTTCGGGCGCATACGGTCCCTGGCGATATCCGTCGGTGCGGATCCCTTGGTGGTTGAGCGCCGACAGATAGCCGTCCTGGCGATTGGTGGCGCGCCACACTGCAGTGAGCTTCTCGGGATCATAATCGACCCCCTCGACCGCATCCTCATGCACCAGCCAACTCGTCCGCAGCAGCGTCTTGTCCGCTGCAAGGGGGGTCAGCGAGAAGGTCACCACATGATCGCAGCAGAAATGGTGCCAGCTGTTCGGCTGCGTCCAGATCGACAGGCTCGACGTCTCGGGCTCTTCGAAGGGCCCGATCAGCTTGCGTGATGCGACCTTGCCGTCGATCGTCTGCGACACCGCGCCGTTCGCCAGCGGCAGCCGCGCGATTCGATGCCACCAGCCGTCGGGAAACTCGACCAGCTCATGATCGATACCGAGCCTTTTCCATTCGGCGCGCTTGGCGAGGAAATGCGCTTCCGCATCGGCCTCGGCGTTGCCGTCCTCGGGTAGCCCCTTGCCGAACCCGCCGTTGCCGAGACAGGCGAGCAGTTCGGGATGGTTCGCGTCGCAATGATAGCATTCGCGATTATTTTCCATCACTAGCTTCCAGTTGGCGTCCTCGATGAGGTCGTCCTGGACCGCGACTTTGCAATGTTCCAGGTCGAACATATCGATTTGGTCGGCGATGTCTTGCATGACCCGGTCGATCGGCGGCGGCGTGTCGCTCATGCAGATGAAGATCAGCCCGCCGACATTCTCGATCGCCACCGGGGTCAGGTGGATCGTCGACTTGTCGAAATCGGCGCCCATGTTGCGCGCTCCGAACAGCGACCCGTCTAGATTATAGGTCCACTGGTGATACGGGCAGATCAGCCTGGGCGACGAGCCGCGCTGCGCCTCGCACAGGCGGGAGCCGCGGTGCTGGCAGCTGTTGAAGAACGCCCGCACCGCGCCATCGCGGCCACGAATGACGATCACCGAATTGTTCGCCATTTCGAACAGGTACCAGTCGCCGGGCTTCCGGATGTGCGCGACTGTGCAGGCATAGAGCCAGACGCTGGGCAGCATGACCTGCGTGTCGAACGCAAACGCCTGCTCGCCGACGTAGAGGTCGCGCGGGAGGGTATAGCCCTCGCGGTCCTGACGGAGCAGCGCCGCGATCTGGCCGAATGGTCCGTTCATCCGCGCAGCCGTTCATTATCCGGATCGAACGGGGAGTCGGCGATGATCGTCGCCGCATGGTTGGTGCCGAGAATCGAGATTTCGAAGCTGGCCCCTACTTTCGCCAGCGCCGGAGGGACCATCGCGATTGCCAACGACTTGCCGGTCCGCCAGCCATAGCCGCCCGATGTCGCCCGGCCGACCAGTTCGCCGTTATGATAAATTGCTTCGGAGCCGCGCCCATCCGCATCGGTCACGTCATGGACCTCCATTGTGACAAGCTTCCACCGGTCGCCCGCTTCGCGCGCCAGGATCAGCGCGTCCCGCCCGTAAAACTGGTCCTTCTTCGCACCGATGAAACGGTCGAGCCCGCTCTCGTACGCCGAATATTCGATCGAGAGCTCGCGCGGGATCAGCTTGTAGCCCTTTTCCAGCCGCATCGAGTCCATCGCCCTAATCCCGAACGGCTTCAGCCCGAACTCGGCGCCCGCCTCGATCAGCTGGTCGAAGATATAATTCTGCATCTCGATCGGGTGATGGATTTCCCAGCCGAGTTCCCCGACGAAATTGACGCGAAGCGCCTCGACTGGCGCGATCCCCACGCTGATCGGCTTGCCCGTGAGCCACGGGAAGGCGGCGCTCGATAGGTCTGCGTCAGTGAGCTTGGCAAGAATATTGCGGGATCGCGGTCCGGCCAGCACCAGCACGCCGGTCGACGTGGTCAGTCGCTCAAACTCGACCGACCCGTCGCGCGGCATCGCCTTCCTGAGATAATCATGGTCGTGCCGTTCATAGGCACCCGCGGACACGAGGTAATAGCGTTCGGGTGCTTCCTTGTAGACGGTGAACTCGCTTTGCACCCCACCCCGGCTGGTCAGCAGGTAAGACAGGGTGACCCGTCCGACCTTCCTCGGCACGGCATTGGTCAACAGCCCATCCAGCCACGCCTCGGCGCCCGGCCCCGACAGGCGGCACTTGGCGAAGGCCGTCATGTCGAGCAGGCCGGCATTCGCCGTGACGTTGCGACACTCGTTGCCGACATGCTCGAAATAATTGGAGCGGCGGAACGACCATTTCTCCCGCACCGGCTCGCCCGCCACAGCGGGGTG
>NZ_JANMWY010000329.1:0-2949 GCF_031380695.1 Sphingomonas sp.
CTGCGCTCGATGGAGACGGTCCACCTGCGCATGGAGCGGGCCTCGGCCAATGCTCGGACGATCGCCGATCACCTGCGCGATCATCCCAAGGTGGCTGGCCTGACCTATCTCGGTCACCTCGCCGAGGGCACGCCCGAACGCGCGGTCTATGACCGCCAGTGCAGCGGCGCGGGCTCGACCTTCTCGTTCGCGCTCGTCGGGGGGGAAGCCGAGACGTTCCGCTTTCTCGACGCACTCCGCCTGTTGAGTTTCGCGGTCAGTCTCGGCGGATCGGAGACGCTGATCACCCATCCCGCGACGACCACCCATTACGCGATTTCGCCCGAGGAGCGTGCGGCGGGCGGGATTACCCCGGCGACGCTTCGCCTCTCGGTCGGGATCGAGCATGTCGACGACCTCATCGCCGACGTCACGCGCGCCCTCGAGGCCGTTTGATGGTCATCGACCGCCACGCGATCGACGGCAAGATCCCCGCCCCCGACGAGCGGTTTGACACGGTCGTGGTCGGCGCTGGCCAGGCCGGCACCGCAGCGGCGCTCGCAGCCGCCAGGGATGGTGCCACGGTCTTGCTGATCGACGAGCATCCGGTCCGTGGCGACCTCATCGGGACCGACGTGCCCTACTATTTCGGCGGACGGATGACGGCGGCGGTGCAGAACCCCGAGCGGATGGTCGAACAGTTGTTCGCCAGCAATCCGGCGCTGGAGGAAGCATTCCACGCGGGCGTAGACGTCCGCCTCGGCACCTGCGCGTGGGGCCTCTACGTCAACGGCCCGGCGATGCGTGCGCTGCCTGAACCGTTGCTCGGCATCGCCGACGGTGAAGCGGCGCGGATGGTCGGCTTCGGGCGGCTGCTGCTGGCCACCGGCGCGCGCGATGTCGTGCTCGGGTTCGCCGGCTGGGACCACCCCGGCGTGATGGGCGCGCAAGGCTTCGCGGCGCTGCTGACCCGCTACGATGCGCTGGCCAGCCGCCGCGTGGTCGTCGTCGGCTCAGGCGACCTGGCGCTCGATACGGCTCTGCTGGCGCTCGATCGCGGGATAGAGGTCGCCGGGATCGTCGAGATCGCCGGCGCGCTGCAGGGATCGCCCGGGCGCGTCGAACGAATAAAAGCGTCGGCAATCCCGTTGTTCCTGGGCCACACCGTCGCCGAAGCGCGCGGCGGTAGCGACGGAGTCGAGCAGGCCATCCTCGCCACGTTCGCCGGCGACGAGCGGACCAGCGTCGATTGCGACACGATCATCCTGGCGATCGGGGCAATCCCCGCAACCGAACTGCTCGATGCCGCAGGGACTGTCCTGGGCGACACAATCAGGCTTGTCGGCGACTGCGCTACGGTCGAGCGACCCCTCCCCGCCATCCTTGCCGCTTGGGCCGAGGCGCTCGGTCGCCACGCCTCCCCTGAAACCATTGTTTGCCAATGCGAGGAGGTCAGCCGCGCCGACCTGCTCGGGGTCCAGCCCCCGCGCTATCTCGACCGACCGACGTCGATGTCCGCCCGCTCGCTGGCGACACTACTCGCCGACGGTCCAGCGCATCCTGACCAGATCAAGCGGCTCACGCGGGCCGGCATGGGGCCATGCCAGGGCCGCCGCTGCCGCGACCAGGTCGCGTGCCTGCTCGCCGCCGAGCAGGACACGACCCCCGACCGCGTCCCCGTCGCCAGTTTCCGCGCGCCCGTCCGCCCCGTTCCCCTCGGCATTCTCGCAGACTGGAACGAGCGCCCGGAAATGGCCGCAGGTTGGGACGTGTGGTTCGGCATCCCGACCCAGTGGCTGCCCTATGCGATCATCGGCACGCCCGAAGAGGCCGAGTTGATCGCCCGTGGCGGAAACATGCATGTTTGACACCGGCCTACCCAAAGGAGCGTCGGTGGTCGTCATCGGCGCCGGCGTGACCGGCCTCAGCGCCGCCTGGTGGCTGGCGCGCGACGGCTTTGACGTCGTCGTGCTCGACAAGGGAATCGTCGGCTGGGAAGCGTCGGGGCGCAACGGCGGTGGCTGCTCCCACTATCAAAGCCCATTGTTCGTCGAAGAACAGCGACTGTGGCCGCAGCTGGACGACTTGCTCGGCTATCCCACTGAACATCGCCCCGAACGGATCATCCTCCAGCGCGATCCCCACTTGCTCGACCATTATCGCGCGGTCGGCCAGATGTGCGTCGCGATGGGGTTTCGGGTCGACGACCTTGATTCACAACAGGCGCAGGAAATGGTGCCGCTGACCGACGAGACCTGCCTCGGCGGAATTCACCTGCGCTTCGGCGGCCATGCCAATCCCCAGCGCACGGTGCAGGCCTATGCCTGGGCGCTGCAGGATCTTGGCGGTCGCATCTTTCAGCACTGTCCGGCACTGTCGATCGAGTTGGCGGGCGGGAAAGCGGTCGCGGTCGACACTCCGCGTGGACGGATCGAGTGCGACGCGCTGGTCGTCGCGGCGGGGCCGCAGACGGGCATGCTGCTCGAACCGCTTGGGGTGAATTTCCCGATCGCCTCGGCCCGCGCCGAAATGATCGTCACCGAACCCGCGCCGATGATGGCGATCGGCGGCGTCGACGGCAATGGGCTGTACGGGCGCCAGACGATGCGCGGCAATCTGGCGTTCGGCGGCGGCCCGCACGAGTGGATCGACATGGAGCCGGCCGGCCCGAGCGCACGCCCGGCCTCGCCGCTCGCCCGCAACCTCGCCCGCCGGGTCGCCGAGTTGTTCCCCAGGGCGGCGCACCTCAACGTCATCCGGTCGTGGCCGGCGTGATCGAGAACAGCCCCGATGGCCGACCGATCATCGACCGGCTGACCGATCCCGCCAATGTTACGGTGGCGACCCTGTCGGGCGTCGGGTTCGGCCTGTCGCCGGCGAGCGGTCACGCCATCCGTGACCTCGTCGTCGACGGGACCTGCTCGTTCACGGACATCGCCAAGCTCGGCCTCGCGCGCTTCGCCACCCTGG
>NZ_JANMWY010000007.1:0-1841 GCF_031380695.1 Sphingomonas sp.
GCAAGGAGACAAACGCCGACAACGTCGCGGGCGCCTATCACGGCCTCGATCCGCGACTGGTCCCGGCGGCAGGCGGGTCGGTGCTGGCGCATCTGGTGGACCTTCAGCGACGCGAACTTGTTGATGCGCAAGGAGAGACATGGACGCTTCGCCCCAGCCCCGTCGCGGCCTGACCCCGCTCGCCATCGCCGCGATCGTCGGGGCGCTGGTCGTCGGCTTGCTGGTCGGCGGCGGGTGGAACATCAAGCGCAAGCTCTTCGGCGGCGATGTCAGCAGCATCGCCCGCGCCAGCCTGGAATCGATGCGCGCACAGAACCGGCTGGTGCCGTTCGTCGCCCGCTATGTGTCGGTCGTGACATCGAAACAGTCGCAACTGATGTTCACCTCCGAACGCACGCTGATCCTGCCCGGCGACGTCCGCTACGAGCTCGACCTGGCCAAGCTGCGTCAACGGGACGTCAAGTGGGACGACGCCAGCAAGACCCTGACCGTGACCCTGCCCGAGATCGAGATCGCCGGTCCCGAAGTCGATCTCGCCGCCGCGCGTGAATATGGCTCGGGCGGGGTACTGACCGTGATCGGCGATGCGCGCACGACGCTCGACGAAGCCAATCGCAGCGCCGCGATCACCGATTTGCGCAAGCAGGCGCAGGCGGCAACGCCGATGCGCCTCGCCCGCGACGCCGCGCGGCAGGCGGTCGAGCGCAGCTTCGCCTTGCCCCTCCGCGCCGCCGGGATCGGCGATGCGAAGGTGGTTGCGCGGTTCGGGTCGGACCCGACCGACGATCCGTCTTTCATCGATCGCTCACGGTCCCTAAATGAAGTCATGGCCACACCTTAATCACCGGCCCGAGGAGCCCGATTTGACCGCCCCCATTCGCCCGCCCGCCGGCCCCGCCCTGCTCGACGAGATCATGCGCCTGAAGAAGGAGCGCAACGCGGTCATCCTGGCGCATTATTACCAGAAGCCCGAGTTGCAGGACCTCGCCGATTTCGTCGGCGACAGCCTCGACCTGTCGCGCAAGGCGGCCGCGACCGATGCCGACGTCATCGCCTTTTGCGGCGTGCGCTTCATGGCCGAGACGGCGAAGATATTGTCGCCGCAAAAGACCGTGATCCTGCCCGACATGGACGCCGGATGCAGCCTGGAAGACTCGTGTCCGCCCGATCAGTTCAAGGCGTTCCGCGAGGCCCACCCCGACCATATTGCGTTGACCTACATCAACTGCTCGGCCGAGGTGAAGGCGCTCAGCGACATCATCGTCACCTCGTCGTCGGCCGACATCATCCTCAGCCAGATCCCCAAGGAGCAGAAGATCATCTTCGGCCCCGACCGCCACCTCGGCGGCTATCTGGCGCGGCGGACGGGGCGCGAGATGCTGTTGTGGCCGGGCATCTGCATCGTCCACCAGGCATTCTCGGAGACCGAGCTGCTCAAGCTGATGGCGGAAAACCCCGGCGCGCCGGTCGCCGCCCACCCCGAATGCCCGCCGCACATCGTCGACCATGCCGATTTGGTCGGGTCGACCAAGGCGATCCTCGACTTTGCGCTGACCAGCCCGGCGCAGACGATCATCGTCGCGACCGAGCCGCACATCATCCACCAGATGGAGAAAGCCGCGCCGCACAAGAAATTCATCGGCGCGCCCGGCGGCGACGGCAACTGCAACTGCAACATGTGCCCGTACATGGCGCTCAACACGATGGAGAAGCTGTACGTGTCGCTGCGCGATCTGACCCCGCAGATCATGCTGTCGACCGAGCTGATGGACCGGGCGCGCGTGCCGCTGGAGCGGATGCTGGAAATGGCCGGGCGAACGGTCGGCCAGGGCGATGTGGGC
>NZ_JANMWY010000027.1:0-2341 GCF_031380695.1 Sphingomonas sp.
GGCTTCAACACGGGACCCCCCAACCAGGCCGGCCGGGGTCCCCGCCCCGCGGGCACCGCGCGCGGGGGGCCCCGCGCCGCCATCGCCCCGCGCGCCGACTATATCCGCGACGGCGAATTCGACTTCGACAGCGGGGTCGAGGCCGCCTGCGCACTGCTCGACCTCGCCGACCCGCCCGGCGCCATCTTCGCCAGCAACGACGACATGGCCGCCGGTGTCTTGTCGGTCGCGCACGACCGCCGCATCGACGTGCCCCGCGACCTGTCCGTCGCCGGGTTCGACGACACCACCCTCGCCCGCATGCTGTGGCCGACCCTGACCACCATCCACCAGCCGATGTGGGAGCTGGCCGAGGCCGCAACCAAATTGCTCGTCGAAGGCGGCCCGACCCAGCACGTCCGCCTGCCCCACCATCTCGTCGAGCGACAATCGACCGCTCGCCCCGCCCCGATCAAGGATCTCGCATGACCGACCTGACGCCCCCCTCTGCCCGCCGCAAGCTGGGCGGCAGCGATATCGAAGTGTCCGCGCTGGCGTGGGGCCACTGGCGCCTTGCCCCCGGTGATGTCGCCGCCAATGCGCGCCTCGCCCACGCCGCGCTCGATACGGGGATCGATTTCTTCGACACCGCCGACATCTACGGCTTCGACGGCAAGGGCGGCTTCGGCACGGTCGAGCAGGCGTTCGGCGAGCTGCTCGCGTCCGAGCCCGGCCTCCGCAACCGCATCGTCATCGCGACCAAGGGCGGGATCGATCCGCCCAAGCCGTACGACTCCAGCCCCGCCTATCTCGACGCCGCGATCGACGCTTCGCTTCGGCGTCTCGGCATCGACACGATCGACCTGTGGCAGGTCCACCGCCCCGACATCTTGACCCACCCGCACGACATCGCCCGCACGGTCGAGCGCGCCCATGCCGCCGGCAGGATTCGCGCGTTCGGCGTCTCCAACTTCACCCACGCGCAGATCGCCGCGCTCGCCGCCTGCTCAACGGTCCCGCTGTTGTCGACCCAGCCCGAGCTGTCGGCGCTCCGCCTCGACCCCTTCACTAATGGCGAAAGCGACCAGGCGATGACGCTCGACCTCGCCATTCTCGCCTGGTCCCCCCTCGCCGGCGGCCAGCTCGCCAGCCCGACCGACGCCCGCGCGACGGCGGTCTGCAAGGCGCTCGATACCGTTGCCAGCGAACAGGGCGTGTCGCGCACTGCCGCGGCCCTGTCGTGGTTGATGGCCCACCCCAGCCGCCCGATCCCGATCGTCGGCTCGCAGCGGCCCGACCGCATCACCGAATCGGCCGACGCGCTGCGCGTCCGCTGGACCCGCACAAATTGGTACGCGGTGCTCGTCGCCGCCCGTCAGGAGCCCCTGCCATGAATGCCGTCACCACACCCTGCGAAGTCAGCTGGTTCTCCGCCCTGTGCGATGACGACTATGAATTCCTCGGCGTCCCCGACCCGATGCTCCAGTCGAGCTGGGAGCATTGCCGCGACATCGCGCTCCAGGCCGAAAGCGGCGGGTATGACAATATCCTGCTGCCCTCGGGCTATGCGCTCGGCCTCGACACGACCGTCTTTGCCGCCGCCATCGCGCCGATGCTGCACAAGATGCGCCTCCTCTGGGCGGTCCGCACCGGCGAAGATTGGCCGCCCCAGCTCGCACGCCGTATCGCCACGCTCGACCGCATCCTAAATGGCCGCGTGACGATCAACATCATCTCGTCCGACCTCCCTGGCGAGACGATGGCCAGCGCCCCGCGCTATCAGCGCACGCTCGAAGTCATGCAGATCCTCAAGATCATGCTGTCGGGCCAGCACCTCAAATTCGACGGCGAACATTACAAGCTCGACCTCGCCCCGCCCCGCATGACCACGGTCAGCGGCCAGTGCCCGCCGCTCTATTTCGGCGGCCTGAGCGAACCCGCGCGCGACGCCGCGGCGCAGGCCGCCGACGTCTATCTGATGTGGCCGGACACCATGCCCGCCGTCCGCGAGATCATCACCGACATGACCGCGCGCGCCGCTAACTATGGCCGCACGCTCAAGTTCGGGTACCGCGCCCACGTCATCGTCCGCGACACCGAGGACGAGGCCCGCACCTACGCCGCGCGCCTGTTGTCCAAACTCGATGACGCTACCGGCCAGGCGATCCGCGCCAAGTCGCTCGATAGCCAGAGCGCGGGGGTCAGCCGCCAGGCCGAACTCCGCTCGACGGCGTCGGACGATGGCTTCGTCGAGGACAACCTCTGGACCGGCATCGGCCGCGCCCGCTCGGGCTGCGGCGCGGCGATCGTCGGCGATCCCGACCAGGTGCTGGCGAAACTGCGCGCCTATCAGGCCGAGGGC
>NZ_JANMWY010000005.1:0-3992 GCF_031380695.1 Sphingomonas sp.
CGAGGGTGCTTTCGTGACCCGGCTCGGCGTCTTCGTGGATCATCGGGGTAACGGTGGCGGGCTTGTCGAGAGTCGTGCTGTCGTCGGGGGTCACGTCATGCTCCATCGCGCTGTGATCTTCGCGGAGGAAACCCGCAACCAGCGGGGGACGTTCCATTTTTCCGGTCTCGGTCCACCGCACCCCATGCAGGACGAACCGAGCAACGGCCGGCGCCGACGCGCGTTGTGCCCTCATCATCCCGAAAGGAAAAACCCATGGCCTATGCGAATGCCAAGGACGGCACCGACCTCTATTACAAGGATTGGGGCAAGGGTGCGCCGGTTGTCCTGCTCCACGGCTGGCCGCTGACTGGCGACACGTTCGACGACGCCGCGCTGCGCCTGGCCGAGAATGGTTGCCGCGCGATCATCCCCGACCGTCGTGGCTTTGGGCGGTCCGACCAGCCGTGGGACGGCTATGATTACGACACGTTCGCCGACGACGTCACCGCAATCCTCGACGATGCCGGCATCACCGAGCCGGTCGCGCTGGTCGGCTTTTCGATGGGGGGAGGCGAAGTCGCGCGTTACCTGACCAAATATGGTGCCGAGCGGGTGAGCAAGGCCGTGCTGATCAGCGCCGTCGTGCCCTACATGCTCCAGACCGACGACAATCCCAACGGCGTGCCGCAGGCGACGTTCGACGAGATGACCGCCGGCATGAAGAAAGACCGCGAACATTTCTTCAAGGGCTTTTTCAAGGACTTCTACGGGGTCGGCGCGATATCGTCACCGGTCAGCGACGAAGTGCTGATGAACAGCTGGCGGCAGACGATGATGGCCGGGCTCAGGCCGACCGTGGCGGCGGCGCAGGCTTTTGCCACGACCGACTTCCGGCCCGACCTGAAGAGCTTCACCGTGCCGACACTGGTCATCCACGGCACCGCCGACAAGACTGTGCCGATCGATGCAACCGGGCGCGTCGTCGCGCGCGAAGTGCCTGGCGCGAAGCTGATCGAATATGACGGCTCGGCCCACGGCCTGTTCGCGACCGACAAGGAACGACTGATCGGGGACCTTGTTCAGTTCCTGACCGGCCAGGCGGGCGCGATGGACCCGGCGGGGGATCAGCGCAGCGCGATCCCGCTGCGGCAGGAGATGTAGCGTCAATTAACCTAAATCGTCAGCCCGGCCTTGAGCCGGGCCAGGGCTTCTTTCGTTAAACCGGACGATCAGCCTTGCCCCGGGTCAAGCCCGGGGTGGCGAGTGAGGCGACGATATTAGCCCGCGCTGCCCGAACTGACTTCGTCCGACGTCCCCGCCACCTCCGGCGCCGCGCCACGCTTGTCCAACTCCATCCAGTCGCGGAACGGCAGGTGATAGAGCATGTCCATCACTTCGAACTCCAAACCACCCGGCTGGCTGGTATTGCTGTTCCACAACGCCACCACACCGCTCTTCGTCACCGGATCGAATAAAATCAGCGAGCGATAACCGGTCACGCCGCCGCGATGACCGACGATACGATGCCCGGCATAGTCATAGCTGCGCCAACCCAGTCCGTACCACGGATCGCGCACCCGCTCGGCGAACTTGCGCATCCGCCCCTGCTCGCTCGGGGTCTTGACCCGTGGCTGATGAATCGTCGCCAGCAGTTGTGGTGACAGGACGTCAGGCATGCCGCCGGTCTGGGCGATCATCCACAGCGCGAAATCCTTGATATTGCTGTTGATCCCGCCCGCCGCCGGCACCTTGTAGTAATTGTCCGATCCTTCGAGAAGGCGCCGCCCGACACTGTGCGGCCGCGCCCAGCTTAATGCACTTTCCAACCCGCGCCGCGTGACGCTGGCCGAGCGCATCCCGATCGGGTCGAACAGCATCGATTGGACCGCGTCCGGGTACGGCTTGTTCGTCGCCCGCGCGACCATCTCGCTCGACGCATCATAGGCGACGTTCTGATAGTCCCAACACGTCCCCGGCGCGCACACCGCGTTCAACTGGCTGAGGCTGGCGCGCAGGATATTGGGGTCCTGCCCTTCCTCCAGCTTGTTGTCATAGGCGTTCCGATACAGGCCCAGCCGGTGGCTCAGCAGGTCGACCACCGTCGCGCTCTGCTCTCCATAATTGGGCAAATGCAAGCTGGTCGAATAGCGCGCGACCGGCGCGTTCAGATCGATCTTGCCCTGCTCGGCGAGCTTGGCAACCATCGTCGCCGCCAGCCCTTTGGAACAGCTCGCCCAGCGGAACACCGTTTCCGGCGTGACCCGCTCGCCCGACCCCGCCGCCGTCTCGCCATAACCCGACAGGAAGGTGATCCGGCCATGCTCGATCACCCCGACCGCCAGTCCGACCATCGTCGGCTTGGCCGCCATCCGCTTTAGCCGCGCGTCGAGCAGCGCATAATCGACGTCGTGCCGATCCGACAGCGACAGCTTGGCCAGCTTGAGGTGGGCCACCGATTGAGGCTTGCGCGAAACGGTCGTCGAGCGATGCGGGGCGGCCAGCGCCACCGCCCCGGCCAGCGCGGCCAGTCCAGCGAGACCCATGATGTGCTTGCGTTCCAGAACCATTCCTCCCGTTTCCGCCTTGGCCGCGCCCAGCGGGGCGCTCAACGGCCCGAGTCCGGCGCTGCGGCCAAGCGAGCGCCCCGAGCGACGAAACTGGCAATCGCCTGCCTGCTCGCCTAAGCCTTGGCCGCTATGCGGTTCCTGCGCCTCCTTTTGTGGCTCTTCCTCCTGCTGCTCGCGGCGCTGTTCCTCGGGCGCAACTGGACCGACGTGACGGTCGACCTGTGGGGCGACATGCAAGCCGATGTGAAGCTGCCGCTACTGCTGGTACTCGTATTCCTCTTCGGCTGGCTGCCGACCTCGGCGCTGTGGCGGTCGCGGCTATGGCACACGAAGCGCGAGCATGCGCTGTCCCAGCGCCTCGCCACCCCGCCGCCGCCCGAGTCGTTCGAAGAGGACACCCGCCCGTGACCCGCCCGATTCCATGACCCGGCCGATCTATGTCGCGATCGACACGCCTGACCTCGAACAGGCGCGCGCCCTCGTCAAGGCAGTTCAGGGCCATGCCGGCGGCATCAAGCTCGGCCTCGAATTCTTCTGCCACAACGGCCGCGCGGGAGTGATGGACCTTGCCCACCTCGGTCTGGCGATCTTTCTTGACCTGAAGCTGCACGACATTCCCAATACAGTCGCCAAGGCGGTGCTGGCGCTGCGCCCGTTCGAACCGGCGATCCTGACCGTTCACGCCGCCGGCGGTCGGGCAATGATGGAGGACGCCAAGGCCAGCGCGCCTGCGGGCACGAAGGTCGTCGCGGTGACCATGCTGACCAGCCTCGACCAGGCCGACCTTACATCGACCGGTATCGGCGGCGCTCCCCGCGCCCAGGTCGAGCGTCTGGCCATGCTGGCGAAGGAGGCAGGCCTCGACGGCATCGTCTGTTCGGGCCAGGAAGTCGCGGCGGTGCGCAAGGCGTGGCCGACCGGGTTTCTGGTCGTCCCCGGCATCCGCCCCGCCGACAGCGCTACCGCCGACCAGAAACGCGTGATCACCCCGCGCGCGGCGATGGACGCGGGAGCCTCGGTGCTGGTGATCGGCCGACCGATTACCGCAGCCGAAGATCCAGTCGCAGCGCTACGGGCGATCGAGGCGTCGCTCTAGGCCACCGCGTCATGGACAATCCGCTCCGCCCGGCATAATCCGCGCGCCATGCAAGGTTCTTCCCGATGAGCTGGCTCGACCGCGTCCGCAACGGCATCCCCTTCCTACCCAAGCGGCAGGTCGCGGATAATTTGTGGCACAAGTGCGCCGAATGCGGGTCGATGGTGTTCACCAAGGAGTGGGAGGATAATCTCTTCGTCTGCCCGCGGTGCGATCACCATGACCGCATCGGCCCGGCGGCGCGGTTCGACATGCTGTTCGATGATGGCCAGTATCGCCTGTTGCCGACGCCCGAAGTCCGCGAAGACCCGCTCAAGTTCAAGGACAGCAAGCGCTACGTCGACCGG
>NZ_JANMWY010000069.1:0-5139 GCF_031380695.1 Sphingomonas sp.
AAGGCGGGCGTGTCGGTGGTCGGCGAATAGATGCGCACGGCGTGGCCCTGGCCCAGCAGATAGCCGACCAGCCGGTTGAGCGCTTGGTTCGCGCCGTCGCGGACATAATTGTAATTACCCGAAAACAGGGCGATGCGGAGCGGCTCGGGCATGGCGCGGGGCATAGCGAAGTGCGTGCGCGGCGGCTAGGCCGTTGGCATGACGAGCAAAGCTTCGATGGCGCCGGTCGGCGCGGCGGACGCGCGGCTGCTGCTGCTCGGCAGCCTGCCGGGAGACGCTTCGCTGACGGCGCAGCGCTATTATGCCCATCCTACGAACCAGTTCTGGCGGTTGCTGGGTGTGGCGCTGGGCGAGGAGCTGGCACTGCTCGATTATGATTCGCGGCTGGTGCGGCTGGCGGCACGTGGCGTGGCGCTGTGGGACGTGGTTGAACGAGCCGAGCGGACGGGCAGCCTCGACGGTGCGATCCGTCAGGTTACCGCCAACGCCTTGGCCGAATATGCGGCGACTCACCTGCGGCTGGCTGCGATCGGGTTCAACGGGCAGACGGCGGCGCGGCTGGGGCGGCGGGCATTGGGAGAGACCGCGCCGAGGATGATCGACCTGCCGTCGTCGAGCGCGGCCTTTACCATGGCCTTCGCCGACAAGTCCGAGCGCTGGCAGGTCTTGGCAGGTTTCGCCGATCCTGCCTAAAGGCGGCGCATGAGCGAAGACGTCGACTTCGAGGAAACCAGCGAGGACGGTGACGAGGAGCGCGATCCGTCGCTGAGCCTAGTCGACGAGGCGCTGGTCGCGGGCAACATCGCCAATACAAACGGGCTGCTGGTGATCCTGGCTAAGCTGGTGTCGAAGGGGATCTTCGATCAGGACGACCTGAAGGCCTTTTCCGACAGCTATTCCAAGCCGCTCGACCATGAGCATATGCGCGAGAATGAGCTGGTCACACAGATGCAGGACCAAATGGAATCGACGCTGGCCGAACTGATGCGCTTCCTTGCCGCAGCGAAGTGACGTAGGGAGCGCGCATGTATTTTTCCCTTGAACTGCTGCTGTTCGTTGCGACTATCGCCACGATGGAGGGGGTCGCCTATGTCACCCACCGGTGGGTAATGCACGGGCGGCTGGGGTGGTTCTTGCACGAGAGCCATCACCGCGAGCGGCCCGGCCGGTTCGAGCTCAACGACCTCTACGCCGTCATCTTCGCGCTGCCGTCGATCGTGCTCCTGGCGGGCGGCGTGCGGTGGGGATGGGGCGAGTGGGCGACGTGGACCGGGGCGGGCATCGCGGCTTATGGCGCGATCTATTTCGGCTTTCACGACGTCATCGTCCACCGCCGCGTGGCGCACCGGATCGTGCCGCGCTCGCCTTACTTCAAGCGCATCGTCCAGGCGCATCGCATTCATCACGCGGTCGAGACACGCGAGGGCACGGTCAGCTTTGGCTTCATCTATGCGCCGCCGGTCGAGGCGCTGAAGGCTTCCTTGTCCGCCAACGGCCGCGCCGGGATCAGGGAACCGAAGGCCTTGTCCACAGCCCGTCGCGGCTGACGAGGCGGGACGTGCGGAGCGAATCCGCGAGCGCTTTCAGCACGAGTCCGAACTTCTCGCGCCGGGGAATCGAAATCCGCCGGTCCCAGGCGCGCTCGCCTAGCTCGACCGCCCGTTCTGCGACCTTGCCATAGATTCGCGCCGCCGAGTTGACCGCCCAGCGGCTGCGGAACGGCAGCCGCGCCGCGCCGACGGTCGAGCTTCGGCGGTAATCGTCGGCCAGCGTGGCGAGGCGGCGGGCGATGCGGGCGAGGGCGGGGCGATGGGCGGGGTCGGCAAGGTCCACACCGGCGAGACCCTCTGCGACGAGCCATTCGTCGGGCAGATAGCGTCGGCCGACCTGCGCATCGTCGACGATATCGCGCGCGATATTGGCCAGCTGGAAGGCGATGCCAAGGTCGGCGGCGCGGCTTAAAGTATCCTTGGCCAGCATGTCGCGGTCGCCCGCCGGAACGCCCATGACATGCGCCATCATCACCCCGACGGCGCCGGCCACCTGATAGCAATAGCTCAGCAATTCCTCCTCGTTCGCCGGTGTCCAGCCGGTCGCATCGCGCGCAAAGCCGGCGAGATGGTCGGCGGCGAGGCTGGCCGGGATGCCGCATTCGGCGACGACCGTGGCGAACGCGTCGAAGGCGGACAGGCCGGTCGGCTGGCCGGCCAGCGCCGTATCGGTGGTCGCGCGCAGGAAGGCGATGCGCTCACTCGGGTTCTCGGGCGTGACCGCATCGTGACCGAGCGTCTGGCCGTCGGTGACATCGTCACACGCCCGGCACCAGGCATAGAGCAGCCAGCTGCGCTCGCGCGTTGCCTGGTCGAAAATCTGGCTGGCGAAGCGGAAGCTTTTCGATCCCTGGGCGATGATCCGGCCCGACTCCTCGACGAGCCGCTGACGCTCCGCCCCATCTCTCGCGACGCTGGCGCTCATTCCAGCATCAGGCGTTTTTTTCGAGCATGAGATTGGCCGTCGCCTCGGCACTGCCGACTACACCGGGGATCCCCGCGCCGGGATGCGTGCCGGCGCCGACGAAATAGAGATTGGCAATCTTGTCGTCGCGGTTGTGGGTGCGGAACCATGCGCTCTGCGTCAGCACCGGCTCGAGGCTGAAAGCGGAGCCGAGATGCGCGGCGAGGTCATGCTGGAAATCGAGCGGCGAGTAGTGGAAGCGCGTACGGATGCGGCTGCGCACGTCGGGGATCAGCCGCGCTTCGATCGTGTCGAGAATCGTCTCGGCATAGGCTTCGCCGTCCTTCGCCCAGTCGACCTTCGCCTTGCCCATGTGCGGCACCGGCGCGAGGGCGTAGAAGGTCGAACAGCCGGGCGGGGCCATCGACGGATCGGTCACGGTCGGGTGGTGGAGGTAAAGCGCCGGATCGGGCGCGAGCCGGCCCTTGTCGTAAATGTCGCCGAGCAGCCCTTTGTAGCGCGGGCCGAACAGGATCATGTGGTGCGGAATCTGGGGGAAGGTCCCCTCAAGCCCGAAGTGAAGCACGAACAGCGACGGCGACCACTTCTTGCGCTTGAGGGCATGGACGCGCGAGGCGCCGCGCGACGACCCCTCGATCAGGCTGTAGCTATGGAGCACGTCGCCGTTCGAGGCGATCGCATCGGCCTCGCCGCGCCAGCCCGACCGGGTGCGGACAGCGCGGGCGCGCTCCCCCTCGACCTCGATCGCCTCGACCAGATCGTCGAGTCGGATCGTCCCGCCGAGCCGCTCGAACAGCGTAACCATCCCGGCGATGAGCTTGTTGGTGCCACCCTTGGCGAACCACACGCCGCCGTCGCGTTCCAGCTTGTGGATCAGCGCGTAGATCGACGAGCAGGTCATCGGATTGCCGCCGACGAGCAGGGTGTGGAAGCTTAATGCCTGACGCAAATGTTCGTCCTGCACAAAGCTTGCAACGATTGAATAGACGCTGCGCCATGCCTGGTAGCGGGCCAGCGCCGGAGCCGCCCTGAGCATGTCGCCGATCTTGAGGAACGCCTTCGTGCCGAGCTTGACATAGCCCTCCTCATAGACCCCTGCGGCGTAGGCGAGGAATTTCTTGTAGCCTTCGACGTCGGCCGGGTTGAGCGCCGCGATCGACGCAAACAGCGCCTCGTCGTCGTTGGAATAATCGAACCGCGTCCCGTCGGGCCAGTCGAGCGCATAGAAGGGCGTGACCGGAACCAGGTCGACGTCCGCCGCCATGTCGCTGCCGCTCAGCGCCCACAGTCGCTTCAGGCAGTCGGGATCGGTGATAACGGTCGGCCCGGCATCGAACACATGGCCATCGCGCTCCCAAAAATAGGCCCGTCCGCCGGGTTTATCGCGGGCCTCGACGACGGTGGTCTGAACCCCGGCGGACTGCAGGCGCATGGCGAGCGCCAGCCCGCCGAAGCCGGCCCCGATCACGATTGCACTGTTCATTTGCTCTCCGGCAACACGGCCAAGGCCCTGAAGAAGTTTACGGGCGGACGACCCGTAAGGATGCGCATGCGGTCCCCTAACGTGCTTCGCCCGGCATAGAAACGCTCGATCAACTGGGCGGGGAGGCGATAGAAGCGCTGAAGGACCTTATATCGCTGCAGCGGGTCGGCGGCACGCATGAGCATGCGGGTGAGCAGCCGGTCGAACTTGCTCCGCCGCCAATGCGCCACGGCGCGGGCGCGGGTCGCCGGACCAAGCTGCCCATCGAGCGGCGCGTCGCTTGCCAGCCACACGGCGAAGCGAACCGCCTCAGGCAGCGAATAGCTGGTCAGCGAATGGAAAAAGCCGCCGCGCACCCCGGCACGCGCCACAGTGTCGGCGGCCGGCCAGAAGCGGTCGAAATCGCCGCCGATGACGACCGGGAGAACGCCATGTTCCTCCCGCGTCCGTCCGGCGATCTGCCACCCGCGCCCGGCGCCATAGTCCGCGATCCGCTCGCGCAGCCGTTCGCGGTCGAGGTCGGGCTCGTCGGTGTAATAGGTATCCTCGACGAACAAGGCGGTCGGCGAGAAGGGCAGGAAATAGACGAAGCGGTAGCCGTCCGTTTGATCGACCGTGGCGTCCATCACGATCGGTTCGGCAAGGCCGTGTCCCTGGGGGATTTCGAGCAACTGGCCGACGAACTTCTGCCACCCGCAGTGCAGACCTTCGGGCGCGGCGGAGAGGCCGCGCGCGTCGAGCACGGCGTCGGCGGTCAGTGTTCGGCCATCGTCGAGCGTGACGCTGGTCGGCGTCAGCGCGGCGGCATTGGCGCGAACGATCGCCCCGCTCGCCATCGCGCCGCGAACTGCCTGGTCGAGCGCCTCGCTCTCGATGCTGTTGTAGCCCGCGCCGAGCCGCCGCTGGTAGAGGGGAAAGCGGACCTCATAACCGGGCCAGCGATGCCCGATCAACGATCCGACTAGGGTCCGACCCGGCTCGCTCAAATCGCTGTCGAAAAAGGACCAGAGATGGTTGCCACCAATCGCCGCCTCGGCCTCGACCAGCGTCACCACGACGTCGGGCCGGCTTTTTGCCAGCGCCAGCGCGCACAGGCCGCCTGCCAGACCGCCGCCGACGATGATAAGGGCACGGGACGGCATCGCAGCCTCTCTAGCGTCCCGCGCGGCTTGCGACTAGGC
>NZ_JANMWY010000093.1:0-8125 GCF_031380695.1 Sphingomonas sp.
CGCTCGAGCGCCGCGCGCCCCGCCGGGTCGATCCTCAGCCCCAGCTTGGTCCGCCGCCATAGCATGTCATCGGCGGTCGATGCCCATTCACGTTCCATCGCATAATCGACTTCCGCCGCCGACAGGCCGCCACCAAAATCCTGACCAAGATCGGCCCGCACTTGCGCGTCGGCCAGCCAGCGAAAAGCAAGCGTACCGTATGCGGCGGCAATCCGTTCGCTCTCGGTCAGGTCGAGAAACGGGTGCTTCGCCCGCAGGCCCGCGGCCAGCGCCCCGCGCCCGGTCACCGCGAAATCGCCTCCGGGCAGGGTCGATCCCGCCGTCCACTGCGCCTTGTCCAGCCCCAGCCCGAACGGCACCAACCGGTCGACCGCTTCCTCCGCCAGCCGGCGATAGGTGGTGATCTTGCCGCCGAACACCGACAGCAACGGTGTCGCGCCCTCGCCCGAGTCCAGCTCGAACGAATAGCCCCGGCTTGCCGCCTCGGGCCGCCCATCGCCGGTGTCGACCAGCGGCCGCACCCCGGCGAAGTGCCACACCACGTCGGCGGGCGTAATCTGCGCCGCGAAATAGTCATTCGTGCCGGCGCACAGATACTCGACTTCCTCGTCGCTCGGCTCGACCCGGTCGAGCCCGCCGCGATGATCGCGGTCGGTCGTCCCGATCAGGGTGAAGTCACGCTCATAGGGAATGGCGAAGAAGATCCGTCCGTCGGGCAGCTGGAAGAAATAGGCATATTCATGGTCGAACAGCCGTGGCACGACGATGTGCGACCCGCGCACCAGTCGGATGTCGTGCCCGCTTCGCACCGGGGTTTCGGCCAGCACGTCGAGCACTCCCGGCCCGGCGGCGTTGACCAGCGCGCGGGCACAGAAGCGCTCCTGGCTGCCGTCCACCCGCTCGGTTTCCAGCTGCCACTGTCCACCATCGCGCGTTGCTTTCACCAGCCGCGTCCGTGTCCGCACCTCGGCTCCACGGTCGGCTGCGTCGCGCGCGTTGAGGACCACCAGCCGCGCATCATCGACCCAGCCATCGCTATATTCCCACCCAGCCCCGAACCCCGCTTTCAGCGGTTTTCCGGCGACATGGCGGCGCAAGTCGATCGACCGCGTGGGCGGCAGCAATTTGCGGCCCCCGAGATGATCGTAGAGAAACAATCCCGCCCGCAGCAGCCAGCGCGGCCTCAGCCCCTGGCGGTGCGGCAGGACGAAGCGCAGCGGATGAATAATGTGCGGCGCCATCCGCCACAAGGTCTCGCGCTCGGTCAGCGCCTCGCGCACCAGCCCGAATTCATAATGTTCGAGATAGCGCAGCCCGCCGTGGATCAGCTTGGTCGACGCCGACGAAGTGCCGCTGGCAAGATCGCCCTTTTCCAGCAGCAGCACCCGCGCGCCACGGCCCGCCGCGTCGCGCGCGATGCCGCAGCCGTTGACCCCGCCACCGATGACGGCGATGTCGAACGGCCGATCCGTCTCCGCTGCGCCTTGCTCGGCCATCACCTCTCCAACGATGGCCCTTGCCGTCTGTCCATCGGTGTCATAGCCTTACCGACAGGCAGCCGCCAAAATCAAGGCGGCATCCCCGGTGAGAGGCGAGATCATGATCCATCACGAATCCGTGGACGCCCCACCGGCCGACGCGTCAAGCCTCACTCGGGGGCAGGTCATGCTGGTCGCGCTGATCTTCTTCGCCACCGCGCTTAATTATGTCGATCGCCAGGTGCTTGCGCTGCTAAAGCCGACGCTGCAGCAAGAATTCCACTGGACCGACCAGCAGTTCGCCCACCTCGGTTCCTCGTTCCAGCTCGCCGCCGCCGGCACCTTGCTGTTCGTCGGCTGGATCGTCGATCGTTTCGGCGTCCGCGTGGCTTATGGCGTGGCCGTCCTGCTGTGGAGCATGGCCGGCATGGCCCACGCCTTGGCCGCCACCGTCCAGCAATTCGTCCTCGCCCGGATTGCGCTGGCCTCCGCCGAATCGGTCAACACCCCGGCGGCGGTCAAGGCAGCGGCGATGTACCTGCCCCTGCGCGCGCGCTCGCTCGGCATCGGCATCGTCAACACCGCGCCCAATATCGGCGCGATCCTGACCCCGCTGCTGATCCCGCCGTTCGCCGTCGCGTTCGGCTGGCGCGCCTCGTTCGTCGTCACCGGATCGCTCGGTTTCGTCTGGCTGATCTTCTGGGTAGTCGGCACGCGCTCGATCGATCCGATCATCGCCGCTCCCGTCGGCGAGCAGCGCGCCAAGGTCGACCTGCGCGCCCTGCTCGCCGATCGCCGCAGCTGGGCAGTGATCGGCGCCAAGGCGTTCAGCGACCTCGTCTGGTGGTTCGTGCTGTTCTGGATGCCCGACTTCTTCAACCGCCAGTTCGGCATGAGCCAGGCCAGCCTCGGCGGCCCGATCGCGATCATCTTCACGCTTGCCGCGCTCGGTGCGCTGACCAGCGGCGGACTGTTCCCGATCCTTCTGTCGCGCGGCCTGTCGATCAATGCGGCGCGCAAGGGATCGATGCTGTTCTTTGCGCTGGTCGTGCTGCTGATGCCGCTTGCGCTGACCGTGCACAGCCCGTGGACGGCGGCGCTGCTGATCGGCGCCGGGCTGTTCGCGCATCAGGGCTTTTCGACCAACATCTTCGGCATGGCGACCGACATCGTCCCCGCCGGCCGCATCGCGACCGTCATCGCGTTCGGGGCGGTTGCCGGCAACCTCACCGGCACCGGCATTATCGAGTTCGCCGGCTGGTCGCTCGACCACGGCCATGGCTACGCACCATTGTTCCTGGTGTGCGGCTCGGCCTACCTCGTCGCCCTCGGCTGGATCCACCTCCTCCAGCCGCACCTGACCCTCGACGGCGAAAAATAAGGCGGCCCGGCAAGGGGAGCCGGACCGCCTCAGGGGAGCTTGGATAGTCTCGTCTAGAAACCGGCACGCACCGTCACGCCATAATAGCGGCTGGCATCGCGCGGGATCTGGTAGCGATAGGCGCCGCCCGGCCCGCCGTTGACGATCGCCGCCGCATAGCTCTGGTCGAGCAGATTGCGGACCTGGAACGTCAGCCGATAATGGTCGGCCTTGTCGCCGATCCCGGCCGACAAATTGACCAGCTCATAGCTGTTGATCGTGCCCAGCCGCCGCTGTACCGCGTCCGCCGAAAACAACGATAGCTGGGCGCTTTGCACGTTGCCCTGTGCGCCGAGGAACAGATCGACCGGCCCGTTCATCCGCACGCGATAGTCGATCGACATCGACCCCTTCCACTTGGGCGCATAGCCGAGCGGGGTTCCCTTCGGGATGATTGCCGTTACCGCCGCGCCCGGTGCCTGGCGGAAATTGTCGACATGAGCATCGGTATAAGCCAGCCCGCCGCTGATCGTCAGCCCGCGAACATCCCGTGGCCGCCAGTTGACGTCGGCCTCGATCCCGCGCGTCGACACCGTGCCAGCATTGGTGAAGCGCGTCACGACAACGCCGGCGACGACGTCGGGATTGTTCGCCTGGAAGTTGGAATATCGGGCGTAGAAGGCGTCGATGTTGAGCGTCATCGTGCCGCCGAACAGCGTGTTCTTCAGCCCGATCTCATAGGCGTTCGACGTTTCGGGCGCGATCACGTTGGTGCCGGTTGACGTCAAATTGTAGAAGATGTTGAATGCCGGACCCTTGTAGCCGCGGGTGTAGCTCGCATAGCCAATCGCATTGGGCGAGAAATTATACTGCAGCGCCGCCTTGCCCGACAGATTGTTGCTCTTCGCCCCCGTGCGGAACGGAACGCCGTTGGAGAAAGGCGCGACCTGCGCCGCCGTCGGCGTGACACCCGTCGCGGCAATCGCGAAATAGCGATCGTACACACCCTGATCGAAATTGGGCTGGATCCCCGGTCCGGTCAGCGGCGACACGCGCTTGTGGAACACGTCGAGCTTGTCGTGGCTGTAACGCAATCCGCCGATGAAGCGGAAGCTGGGCGTGAAGTGCAATGTCGCCTGCCCGAACAGCGCCAGATTCTTGAACGTCGATCCGAAATCGGCGGTCCCGTTCGGGAAGGTCGACGGGTTGGCGAAGGCGCTGCCGCACGGGATCAGTACGCCTGCCGGCGCCCCGGCGCGCGCGGTGCAGACGATGTCGCTGCGCGTGAACACCCGCTCGGAAAAAGCGTCCGAATAATACGCCCCCAGCACATAGGACAGGAACTGATCGGCGGGCGACGTCAGGCGCACTTCCTGCGTGAAGGTATGCGTCCGCTGCGGCCCATTGTCGTGCAGCTGCTGGAAACCGACATAGGCGCGGTCGAGCCAGTCGCCGTCGCGGATCTCGGTATTGTCCCACTTGCGATAGGCGGTGATGCTGGTCAGCGTATGGCTGCCGATGCCGACATCGCCCTGGAGCGAAACGCCCCAGCCCTTTTCCTTGGTCGACGTGACGAGGTTCTGATTGATCCGCCGCGTATCATCGCCGAGCGGCGTCGGCAGCGCCTGGGTCGACAGGCTTGTTTGAGCACGTCCGGCACTGTTCAGTGGCCCGGTAGCGATGATGTCGGCGCAACAATCGTCGTTGTTCTTGTGATAGTCGGCGGTGGCATAGAGTTTCAGTCGGTCCGACGGGTTGAACAGCAGCTGCACGCGGCCGCCATAATGCTTGTAGCCGTTGACCTTGTGACCGACCGCGACGTTGAAGATGTTGCCGTCATACTGGCCGTAGAAACCGGTCAGTCGCGCCGCCAGGTCCGTACCCAGCGGTACGTTGAGCGACGCCCGCGTGCGATATTCGCTCTTGGAGAAATAGCTCGCCTCGACGCTGCCGCCGAACACATGCTTGGGCATTTGCGTGGTGATGTTGATTACGCCCGCGCTGGCATTCTTGCCGAACAGCGTCCCCTGCGGCCCGCGCAGCACTTCGAGCCGGTCGATGTCGATGAGGTCGCTGAACGCCTCGCCCGAACGCGCATAGACCACTCCGTCGACGACCGTCGACACCGACGGCTCGCCGGCGATCGAGAAGCTGGCCGTGCCGACGCCGCGCAGAAAGATCGTCTGGTTGAGCGTCGTTCCCGACTTCAGGAAGTTGAGCGCGGGCACCAGCTGCGCCGCGCTTTCGACGCTCGGCTTGCCCGCAGCGGATAGCGCCGCACCGCTGACGACCGACACCGCCAGCGGGATATTCTGCAAACGCTCGGAGCGCTTCTGCGCGGTCACCACGATCTCTGCCGGGGCCTGAGCCTCGGTCGCCGCAGCCGGAGGAGCCACCGCATCGCTGGCGGCCGGGGCGGCGGCCTGCGCCAGCGCGGGCGTTGCCGCGATCATCGCCAGGCCGATGGCCGTGCCGTTGAGCAGAATCTTGTTCATCGCGAGTGCTCCCCTAGTGTCGGCAACCTCTTCGCGGGTCGCCCTTTCAATGACTTCAGGCCGTCCGGGACGGCTCTTGATCGTCGATGCTTGATGCCCGTGACGGTTTCTGTCAAGCGGTGTCATACGACAAATGGGAGAGGCTCAGGGTGATTTGCGCGAGCGGGAGCGATGGTACACTGCGGCTGTCACTCGGCGGCCACACCTTGCTCGACCATCGCCCCGGCTGCCCGGCCCTGACCCTGGCCAAGGGCGCAGCGAGCGTCACCATGATGCGCGGCAATTTTGCCATGTCCGATACGCCGTTCGATGCGCTCAGCCCTGGCTGGTGCCGGTCCGTCGCCGCCAATCACTGGGAATTCGCGAGCAGCAGACAGGGTCCGGCCGTTGCCGAACTGACGGTCACCGACGATGACGGCGCCGACCGCATCCACCTCCGCGCGCTCGATCCCGCTTACGACCGCCTGACCCTCCGCCTGCACGCCGAACCCGGCGAAGCCGTCTGGGGCGGGGGCGAGCAGATGAGCTATCTCATGCTCAATGGCCGCCGCTTCCCGATGTGGACGAGCGAGCCCGGCGTCGGCCGCGACAAGACGACCGCGCTCACCCGTCAGCTCGACGAACTCGCCATGGCCGGCGGCGATTACTGGACCACCAACTATCCCCAGCCGACCTTCCTCACCTCGCGCGGCCTCGCCATCCACCTCGAATCCACCGCTTACTCGGTCCTCGATTTCAGCGATTCAGCCGCGCACGTCGTCGAGCTGTGGGAGGGCAGGGCGAGCCTCGCCATCTTCACCGCCGCCACCCTGCCCGCGCTCGTCACCCGCCTGTCCGATCATTTCGGACGCCCTGCCCCTCTCCCCGACTGGGTGCTCGAGGGCGCGATCGTCGGCCTCAAGGACGGTGCGGCCAGCTTCGACCGGCTCGACACCATCCTCGCCGCCGGGGCTGCGGTCGGCGGCCTGTGGTGCGAGGATTGGTGCGGCGTGCGCGAGACAAGCTTCGGTCGCCGTCTGTTCTGGGATTGGAAATGGCACCCCGCCCGCTACCCCGCGCTGCCCGCGCGCATCGCCGCGCTCCGCGATCGAGGGATCCGCTTCCTCGCCTACGCCAACCCCTATCTCGCAGTCGATGGCTCGCTCTACGAGGAGGCGCTGGCTGCCGGCCATCTCGCGCTGCGCCTCGACAGCGACGCCCCCTATCATGTCGATTTCGGCGAGTTCGACGCGGCCGTCGTCGACTTCACCAGCCCGGGCGCGTGCGACTGGTTCGCCGACCGCATCCTCGGGCGCGAGCTGCTCGACTTGGATATCGCCGGATGGATGGCGGACTTCGGCGAATATCTTCCGACCGACGTCCGCCTCGCCGACGGCAGCGACGCGATGCTCGCGCACAATCGCTGGCCGCTATTGTGGGCCCAGGTCAACGCCCGCGCCATCGCCGCGCGCGGCAAGGCCGACGAAGCCATTTTCTTCATGCGCGCCGGGTTCAGTGGCGTGCAGGGCCATTGCCCCTTGCTGTGGGCCGGCGACCAGTCGGTCGATTTCACTCGCCACGACGGCATCGGCACGGTCATTACCGCCGCGATCTCGGCCGGTCTCATTGGCAATGCCGTCAGCCACAGCGACGTCGGCGGCTACACCAGCATCCTCGGCAACATCCGTAGCGAGGAATTGCTGCTCCGCTGGATCGAGCTTGGCGCCTTCACGCCGGTCATGCGCAGCCACGAGGGCAACCGCCCCGACGACAATCTCCAGATCGATTCCAACCCCCGCCTGCTCGCCCACTTCGCCCGCTTCAGCCGCCTCCACGCCGCCCTCGCGCCCTACGTCCGCAGCCTTCGCGACGAGGCGGCCGCCACCGGCCTGCCACTCCAGCGCCCGCTGTTCCTGCTCGACCCCGACCCCGCGCTGTTCGCGATCGAGGATCAATATGCTTACGGTCCCGACATGATCGTCGCCCCCGTGATTGAAGAACATGCGACCGGGCGGTCGGTCGTACTGACCAGCGGCGAGTGGCGCCATCTGTGGACCGGCGACACCTACCCCGCCGGCACCCACATCGTCCCCACTCCGATCGGCCAACCACCCGTCTTCACCCGTATCGGCAGCGCCTTCGCCGCCCTGTTCGAAAGCCTGACCGCATGAGCGACCGGTCGAATATTCGCGACGTCGCCGCTAGGGCCGGCGTCTCGGTCAAGACCGTCAGCCGCGTGCTCAACAATCACCAATATGTCGGCGCCGCGACCCGGCTGAAGGTCGAGAGCGCGATGACCGCGCTCGATTTCACGCCGTCGGTTGCCGCGCGCATCCTCGCCGGCACCAAGTCGAGCCAGATCGCGCTGATCTACGACAATCACAGCCCCTATTACATGAACCGCATCCAGCACGGCTGCTGGCAACGCTGCCACGAGGGCGGCCTGCGCCTGCTCTCGCAACCGGTCGATGTCGCCGATCCCGACGTCGGTGCGGCGGTGCGCGGTTTGGTCCGCGAAACCCATGTCGACGGCGTCATCCTGTCCTCCCCCGTCACCGACTGCCAGCCGGTACTCGACGCGCTCGAAGCGATGGACGTGCCGTTCGTTCGCATCTCGCCCGGCCGCAACCATGCCCTGACCAGCTCGGTGTTCATGGACGACGCGCTCGCCGCCGACGACATGACCAGCCATCTGATCAATCTCGGCCACCGCCGCATCGGCTTCATCAAGGGTCACCCCAATCATGCCGGCAGCGGTGACCGCCTCGCCGGCTACGAGCGAGCGCTGGCCCGCGCCGGCATCGCCCCGCGCG
>NZ_JANMWY010000181.1:0-1972 GCF_031380695.1 Sphingomonas sp.
GCGATGATGAGGATGCCGATGATCGTCGCGAGGAACCAGGCGCCGCCGAAGGACATGCCCCAGGATTGGAAGAGCGCGGTCATAGCTCCTCCCCGGCACGGGGAGGTGGCAGCGCGCAGCGCTGACGGAGGGGCGGTGCAACGAGAGACCGCCTCGCGTGGCGAAGCCCCTCCACCATGCTGCGCATGGTGCCCCTCCCCAGGGCAAGCTTGGGGAGGAATTTCTGCACGCCCCTCATTCCGCCGCCTCCGCAAACCGCTCGCCGTGGAGCAGTTCCTCGGAACAACGCCGCATCGTCGGGCTTGCCCGGCAAATGGCGTTGGTGAGATAAAAGTCCGCGATTGGATAGCCGACGGGCCCGCTCGCCTTCGCGTCCAGTCTCGGCGGCGACCATGGCAGGTCGATCAACCCATCGCGCATCAACGCCGGCGTGTCGGCGTGCATCGCGTTGCGCAACTGGTCGAACCGATCGAACGGCAACGGCTTGCCGAGCAAATCCGACACCGCGCGCAGGATCGTCCAATCTTCACGCGCGTCGCCCGGAGGGAACGCCGCCCGCTCCGAACGCTGTACCCGCCCCTCGGTGTTGACGAACGTGCCATGCTTCTCGGCATAGGCCGCGCCCGGCAGGACAAGGTCGGCCGAAGCGGCGCCCTTGTCGCCATGATGGCCGACGTACACCGTGAACGTCCCGGCAAAGCGATCCGCCGCCATCTCATCCGCACCCAATGAAATTACCAGCTTCGGCTTGGCCGCGACGATGTCCGCGATCCCGCCGGGCTGCGCATAGCCGAGCAACAGCCCCGCCATCCGCGACGCCGACGTGTGCAGCACGTTGAACCCGTTCCAGCCCTCACGCACCAGGTTGAGCGACGAAGCAGCCGCCAACGCCGCCCCCATCGCCCCTTTGGCCAGCCCGCCCGGCCCCAAAATGAGCGCCGGCCGAGACGCACCCCCGAACGCATCCGCCGCGACCTTCGGCAATTTACCGATCAGCGCCAGATCGTCGCCGAGCCAGGTCACCTTGAAGCCAAGATCGAACACCGGCCCGATGGCGAAGACCTTCGCCCCCTTGCGCGCCGCTTTGCGCAATCGCGTATTGATCAGCGGCGCTTCCCAGCGAGGATTGGTTCCGACGAGCAGGATCGCGTCGGCCGTCTCGATCCCCGCGATAGTTGAATTGAACGCCACCGCAGACAGGCTGGTCACGTCGTAATCCAGCCCCGTCTGCCGCCCTTCGAGCAGGCTCGACCCCTGCCCCGCCAGCAGCGCCTTGGCCGCATACATCGTCTCGGCATCGAGCAGATCACCGGCAATTGCCGCGACCTTCGCGCCCGCACCCTTGAGCTTCTCGGCGAACAGCGCCAGCGCCTCGGGCCAACCCGTCTCGCGCAGCTTTCCGCCTTCCCGCACCCATGGCCGGTCCAGCCGCCCGCGCACCAGCGCGTCGACATGGTGCCGCGTCTTGTCCGAGATCCACTCCTCGTTGACGTCGTCGTTCACGCGCGGCAGCACGCGCATCACCTGCCGCTGCCGCACGTCAAGACGGATGTTCGACCCAACGGCGTCCATCACGTCGATCGCGGGCACCTTCTTAAGCTCCCACGGGCGCAATTCGAAGCTGGTCGGCCGCTGCAACAGCGCCCCGACCGGGCAGATATCGCCCAGATTGCCTGACAGTTCGCTGGTCAGCGCCTTCTCCAGATACGCAGTAATCTGCGAATCCTCGCCGCGGTACAACATCCCGATCTCGGGCGTCCCCGCCACCTCGTCGGCAAAGCGGATGCAGCGCGTGCACTGGATGCAGCGGGTCATCGCGGTCTTGATCACTGGGCCCATATATTTGTCTTCGACCGCGCGCTTATTCTCGTCGAAGCGCGAGGTGCCGCGACCATAGGCCATCGCCTGGTCCTGCAGGTCGCATTCGCCGCCCTGGTCGCAGATCGGGCAGTCGAGCGGGTGGTTGATGAGG
>NZ_JANMWY010000206.1:0-1595 GCF_031380695.1 Sphingomonas sp.
TTCCTCCACGAGCGTGAAATGCGGGATGCGGCGCTTCGCTTCCGCCATATTCTCGGCGATCTTGCGGCGCAGGCCGACGACCTTGACGGTTTCGTCGGCGCGTTTGGCGGACGATCCGCCGACGCTGCCGCCGTTGTAGAGTAGATAGGCGTCGAGGTCGGCGTGGCGGACGCGGTCGGAGGTCGTGCGAACGCTGGCAAGGTCGATCCCTAGATCGCTCGCGCGTTGGCGCACGGCGGGGGAGGCGAGGGCTTTGGGGCTTCCTTCACCGTTCGTCCTGAGCGAAGTCGAAGGGCGGCTTAGTGATGCTTGCGTGGTGGGCCCTTCGACAACGTGCTCCGCGCTTCGCTCAGGACGAGCGGAATTACTGGTCACTTCCTCCGTCCCGCTCACCGGCAGCGCCTGCTCCATCGCCGCGCTCGCATGGACCGCTCCATCGCCCAGCGGCTGCTCCTGCTTGCTCTCGACCGCCGCCATCTCCGCCTCGGTCTCGATCTCGACCAGCACCGCGCCGATCGCGACCTGGTCGCCGACGTCGCCGGCCAGTTTCACGACCGTACCCGCGACCGGCGATTCCATCTCGACCGTCGCCTTGTCGGTCATCATGTCGGCGAGCTGCTGGTCCTCCTCGATGCGATCGCCGACGGCGACGTGCCAGGCGACGATCTCGGCCTCGGCGATGCCTTCGCCAATGTCGGGGAGCTTGAACAGGAAGGTCGCCATGTCAGAATTCCAGCACTTTCTTGAGGGCATTCTTCATTCGCAGCGGACCCGGGAAATAGACCCATTCATAGGCGTGCGGATAGGGCGTGTCCCACCCGGTGACGCGGACGATCGGCGCTTCGAGATGATAGAAGCAGCGCTCCTGCACCAGCGCGGCGAGCTCGGCGCCAAAGCCGCTGGTACGAGTTGCTTCCTGGACGACCAGGCAGCGGCCGGTCTTCTCGACCGAGGCAGCGATGGTGTCGATGTCGAGCGGCATCAATGTCCGCAGATCGATCACCTCGGCATCGACCTCATTTTCCGCCACCGCGGCCAGCGCGAGGTGGACCATCGTGCCATAGGCGAGGATGGTCACCGCCTGCCCCTCGCGGACCACCGCCGCCTTGCCCAGCGGGATGGTATAATAGCCGTCGGGGACGTCGCTCGCCGGATGCTTGGCCCAGGGCGTGACCGGCCGGTCGTGGTGACCGTCGAACGGGCCGTTGTAGATCCGCTTGGGCTCGAAGAAGATCACCGGGTCGGGATCCTCGATCGCCGCGATCAGCAGGCCCTTGGCGTCATAGGGGGTCGAGGGAATGACCGTCTTGATCCCGGCGACGTGGGTAAACAGCGCCTCGGGACTCTGGCTGTGGGTCTGGCCGCCGAAGATGCCGCCGCCATAGGGCGAGCGGATGACCATCGGCATGGTCCACTCGCCCGCGGTGCGATAGCGCATGCGTGCGACCTCGCTGACGATCTGGTCGTAGCCGGGGTAGATATAGTCGGCGAACTGGATTTCGATGACGGGTTTCAGGCCATACGCGGCCATGCCGACAGCAGTGCCAACAATGCCGGCTTCGGAGATCGGCGCGTCGAAGCAGCGGGTCTTGCCG
>NZ_JANMWY010000211.1:0-4016 GCF_031380695.1 Sphingomonas sp.
TGGTCGGGGAGAGAGGATTCGAACCTCCGGCCCCTGCCTCCCGAAGACAGTGCTCTACCAGGCTGAGCTACTCCCCGACCGGGACCGGACTGTTCGTCCGGTGCAGGGCGAGGGCGTCCCTAGCGGGGGGTGGGGGGAAGCGCAACCATCAATGGCCGAGCGTCGCGAGCCAATGGTCGTGCCGGACCATCTTCTCGCGGGGCGCACCGGCGCGGGCGGCAGCGATCTCGGCCGCCTCGATCGTCCGCCAATCGGCGAAGCTGGTCGGCCGCACCCCGCGCTCGGCGAGCAAGCGGTAAAGGCCTTCGCCCCCTGCCTTTTCACCGCCCTCCGGCATCGCCGCAACAATCTGCTCGGCGACTTCCTGGCCATCGGGCCGGTTGGTCCCGATCGTCCCCGACGGCCCGCGCCGCGCCCAGCCGACGCAGTAGAGCCGATCGGCGATCAGGCCGTGGACGTTGGCGAACCTGCCGCCGCGATCGTCGTAGGGGACGGCGTCGATCGGCGGGGTCGAATAGCCGATGCAGCTGACCACCAGCGACGCTGGAATCGCATAGGTTTCGCCGGTGCCAACGCTTGCGCCGCTGTCGTCAAGCATCGTCCGCTCGACGATCAGCCGCTCGGCCCGCCCGTCGCCCTCGATCGCCACCGGCCGGGCGAAGAAATCGAATGCGATCCGCTTGGGTTTGTCGGCGCTCATCGCGGTGAACTCGCGCAGGTGGGTGACCGACTTGCGCACCCCCGGCTCAAGCGCCGCATCCGCTTCGACCGGCGGGAAATCCGCTGACTCGGCGTGCGGCCGGGCGGCTTCGAGATGACCGAGCTCGCCCAGTTCTTTCGGCGTCATCGCGATCTGGTGCGGTCCGCGCCGACCGACCAACGTAATTTCGCGTATCGCCGACCCTTCCAGCGCGTCCAGCGCATGGCCGACGATGTCCGACCCGGCGAATTCGGCGCGGGTTTTCGACAGGATCCGCGCGACGTCGAGCGCGACATTGCCGTTGCCGATCACTGCCGCGTTCGCCCCGTCGAGCGGCGGATCGAGATCGGCGAAATCGGGGTGGCCGTTGTACCAGCCAACGAACGCCGCCGACCCGACCACGCCCGGCAGTTCCTCGCCCGGAATGCCGAGCTTGCGGTCATGCGGTGCGCCTGTCGCCAGCACGACTGCGTCGTAGAGGTCGAGCAACTCGGGAATGGCGACGTCGCGACCGACCGCGACATTGCCGACGAAGCGCACCGCTTCGTCCTCCATGACCTTGTCGTAGCGCCGCGAGACTGCCTTGATCGACTGATGGTCCGGCGCGACGCCGAAGCGGATCAAGCCATAGGGTACCGGCAGCCTGTCGATCAGGTCGATCCGCGCTGTACCGGAGTAAGCCTTGGCCAGCGCCTCGACGGTGTAGAACCCTGCCGGACCCGATCCGATCACCGCAAACTGGCGCATCGCCCCTCCCGTCTATTTCTTCTTTTTCGGCGCCTCAAGCAGCTCGGGCCCCTTGGCCTTGAGCAGCGCTTCGATCGGCCGGGCGAACAGCGCCAAAATGCCGGGCAAGGTGATGTGACAGCGTACTTGCCGCTCCTCAACGGTAATCGCCGCCGCGACCGTCGCGCCCATCGCCTTGACGGTAAGATTGAGCGTGTCGCCGGCCCAGCTGTCGGTCACTTCGGCCGCGCCGCCGGGGATATGGTCGGCCAGCTTGTGGATATTGGCCGCCAGCCGCTCCTTGGCGGCGTCCTTGCCCAGCGTGTGGGGCAACGTCATGTCGATCGGTCGTTCCATCCGCACGGTGTGGGCGGGCAGGCGCGGCTTTTCAAGCGCTTCGCTTCGGCTAGAGTGGCGCGATGCGCTTGCTTGCCCTGTTATTGCTATTGCTCGCCGCTCCGCTCGCCGCGCAGCTGGTTGCGCCTGCGGCCGAACCCAATCCCGGATCCCTTCTCTATCGCCCGCCGGCCCCGCCGCCGTCGGTGATCGATGACCCGGCCGCCGCTTATATCACCGCCGGACAGGACGAGACGGGCTATCGCGCCTGGTTCGCGGCGCAGCCGTGGCACGCGACCTATGTGAAGGCGTTCAACGATTATCTGACGACCTATGGAGTCGCCGACGTCGTCCCGACATGGGAGCTGCTGCGCACCGCCACCCTGTGGAAGGTATGCGGCGCGCAACCGTTCGAGGTCGCACCGAGCAGTGACTGGCCGCATGTCGTGCAGACGCTACGCTACGTCCGCGACTATGTCGTGCCGGCGATCGGCCCGGTCGAGCCGGTCTCGGCCTATCGCAATCCGACGCTCAACCGTTGTGCCGGCGGGGCGATCGAAAGCGCCCACCAGGATTTCCACGCGATCGACCTGGTTCCGTTGCGGCCGATCGCCCGCAACCAGTTGATGGAGGCATTGTGCGCAGCCCATTTGCGGCGCGGCGGCGATTATCAGGTCGGGCTGGGTTTCTACGCCTTCGTCCGCTTCCACGTCGACTCGACCCGCTTTCGTAAATGGGGGGTATCCGAAGCCGCCGACGCTTCGCCGTGCCGAGTGACCATCGCCAGCGCGCCCAAACCGCCGCCGATCGCGTCGGCGAACGGCATCGTCGTGGAGTCGACCCCGACGCCACAGCCGACCACGCCAGCCGTCCCCGCCCCGACAGTGATCACGCCGGTTACAGCTCGGCCAGTCGATCCGCTCGCGCCGCTCTAAAGGCCTTGTGTGGCCTAAAGGACACACTACATCGCGTGGAGCATATAGGGGCTTGGAATGGATCTGGAGAAACTAACCGACCGCGCGCGCGGGTTCCTGCAGGCGGCGCAGATGATTGCGGTGCGCGAGCATCATCAGCGGATCGTTCCGGCACATCTCGCCAAGGCGTTGCTCGACGATGAGCAGGGGATGGCAGCCGGCCTGCTCGGCGCGGCCGGCGGCGATGCCAAGGCGGCCCAACGCGCTATCGATGCGCTGGTCGCCAAGCAGCCGGCCGTGACCGGCAGCGGCGCGAGCTCCGCCCCGGCAATGGACGGCGACGCCATCCGCCTGCTCGACCAGGCACAGGAAGTAGCGACCAAGGCCGGCGATCAATATGTCACCGTCGAGCGAATCCTGCTGGCGATGCTGCTGGCCAAGGGCACCGACGTCGCCACCGCGCTGGCCGCATCGGGCGTCACGCCGAAAGCGCTCAACGCGGCGATCGACAAGCTGCGCGGCGGGCGCAACGCCGACACCCAATCGTCCGAGGACCGCTATGACGCGCTCAAACGCTTCTCGCGCGACCTCACCCAGGCCGCGCGTGACGGCAAGCTCGACCCGGTCATCGGCCGCGACGAAGAGATCCGCCGCACCATCCAGGTGCTGATGCGAAGGACCAAGAATAATCCCGTCCTGATTGGCGAGCCCGGCGTCGGCAAGACAGCGATCGCGGAAGGGCTGGCGCTGCGCATCGCCAATGGTGACGTGCCCGACGGGCTCAAGGACCGCCGCCTGATGTCGCTCGACATGGGTTCGCTCATCGCCGGGGCCAAATATCGCGGCGAGTTCGAGGAGCGGCTCAAGGGCGTGCTCGACGAGGTCAAGCAGGCCGATGGCCAGATCATCCTGTTCATCGACGAAATGCACACGCTGGTCGGTGCGGGCAAGGGCGAAGGCGCGATGGATGCGTCGAACCTGTTGAAGCCGGCGCTGGCCCGCGGCGAGCTTCACGCGATCGGCGCAACCACGCTCGACGAATATCGCAAGCATGTCGAGAAAGACGCGGCGCTCGAACGGCGGTTTCAGCCAGTGTTCGTCGGCGAACCGACCGTGCCCGACACCATCTCGATCCTGCGCGGGCTGAAGGAGAAATATGAGCTTCACCACGGCGTGCGCATCACGGACGCCGCGCTGGTCGCGGCGGCAACGCTGAGCCATCGCTACATTTCCGACCGCTTCCTGCCCGACAAGGCAATCGACCTGATGGACGAGGCCGCCTCGCGTCTCCGCATGGAGGTCGAGTCCAAGCCCGAGGAGATCGAGAATCTCGACCGGCG
>NZ_JANMWY010000223.1:0-1939 GCF_031380695.1 Sphingomonas sp.
CAGGCGCTTGACCGCGAAGATCGTATTGTCGGGATTGGTCACCGACTGGCGCTTCGCGGGCTGGCCGATCAGCCGCTCGCCATCCTTGGTAAAGGCGACCACCGACGGCGTCGTGCGCGCGCCTTCGCTATTCTCGATGACCTTGGGCTTGCCGCCTTCCATCACCGCGACGCAGCTGTTGGTCGTGCCCAGATCGATACCGATCACTTTTGCCATATTCTAAAATCCCTCTTGACCCGGTGGGCCGCTCCCGGCGGTCCCGCCTTTGATTACGAAGGCGATATAGGGGGCGTTGGACCAGCGACAAGGTTTGGGCCTGCGTTGCAATTTGTCAGTTATTTGCCGCTAGGGGATGCGCATGTTGGGGATATTCAGAAGCGGCGACTGGTTGACGCACGAGCGGGTGCGGCGGATCGCCGTCGTCTGCCTGATCGTCAGCATCGCCAGCGTCGCCTATCTGCTCGCCACGGCGCACGGCACGCTCGACTGGAAGGGCCGACCGATCGGGACCGATTACAGCGAAGTCTATGCCGCCGGGCGCATGGCGTGGGACGGCGCGGCGGCCAAGGTGTGGGACTGGCCGACCCATTTCCGCGTGCAGCAGGGCCTTCACGGTTCGACCAGTGTCGACCTCTACGCCTGGCATTACCCGCCGCCGTTCCTGTTCGTCGCGATGACGATTGCAACGCTGCCCTATCTCCCGGCGCTGATCGCGTGGCAGGCGGCGACGCTGGTCCCGTTCCTGCTCATGATCCGGCGGATCGTCGGCCGGAGCGACGCCTGGCTGTTCGTCCTCGCCGCGCCGGTCACGCTGATCTGCGTCACGCACGGGCACAATGGCTTCCTAACCGGGCTGCTGCTCGGCGGCGGGTTGATGCTGCTCGACCGGCGACCGATCGCGGCCGGGCTGCTGTTCGGCTGCCTGGTCTACAAGCCGCAGTTCGCGGTCGTCATCCCACCTCTGCTGCTGGTCACGCTCAACTGGCGCGCAATCCTCGGTGCGGCCATCTCGTCGTTCGGCTTGATCGCGCTGACCCTGGCGATGTGGGGCCGCGACGTGTGGGACGCCTTCTTCGCCAGCCTCCCGCTGACCCGCCACATCATCATCGAGGAAGGCCGCACCGGCTGGTACAAGATCATGAGCGCGTTCAGCGCGGTGCGCAGCTGGGGCGGCGGCATCCCGCTCGCCTATGCCGTGCAGGCGGTGGTCACGGTCGCGGCCGTCGGCGCGACCTTATGGCTCGCCCGCACCGCCCGCCCCGCCCTGCGCAATGCCGCCGTCAGCGCAGCCGTGCTGCTCTCGACGCCCTATGTCCTCGACTATGACTTCGTCGTCCTCGGCCTCGGTATCGCCTGGCTGTGGTGCGATGGCGAGGAGCATGGCTTCGGCCCGTGGCAGCGAACCCTGCTCGCCTGCGCCTGGATCGCCCCGCTGTTCGCCCGCGGGGTAGCGCAGTTCACCTTCATCCCGCTCGGCTGGCTGAGCGCGGTGGCCGTGCTCGCGATCGCCGTCTCACGGCATCGCCATCCCGCCGTTGACGTGGATCGTCTGCCCGGTGACATAGCCGGCCTCGCGGCTCGCTAGATAGGCCACCGCCGCGCCGATATCGGCCCCCTCGCCCATCGCGCCCAGCGGGATCCGCGACAGGATCGCCGCCTTCTGCGCTTCGTTCAGCGCCTCGGTCATCGCCGAGGTCATGAACCCCGGCGCGACGCAATTGACCGTGATCCCGCGGCTCGCCAGCTCCTGCGCGACCGCCTTGGTCATGCCCTCCAGCCCGGCCTTCGACGCCACATAATTGGCCTGCCCCGGATTACCCGTCTGCCCGACCACCGATGTCACCGACACGATCCGCCCGAACCGCGCCTTCATCATCGGCCGCGCCGCCGCGCGCATCAGGCGGAAGGCGGCGGTGAGGTTGACCGCGATGACCTCGTC
>NZ_JANMWY010000274.1:0-6122 GCF_031380695.1 Sphingomonas sp.
GGCGCGGCGGGGCGAGCGACCAGCCCCCCGCCGTACGGTCGACTTCTAAGCCTCACCGAGTTTGAAATGCAGCGTGATGACCTTGGTCGATGGCACCGGCTTGCCGTCCTCGGTCGCCGGGGTGAACCGCCATACATTCAGCAGATGCCGTCGCGCGCTGTCGAGGAAGGCGCGGTCGGCGCTGCCGATCGGCTCGACTGCCGTTACCCGCCCGGTCGCGTCGATCGACAGCTTTAGCGTCAGCGTCGCTTCCTCGCCGAGCATCTGCTTGACCTCGGGATAGGGCGGGCGAAGGCGCCCTTCGGCGGTCGCGATCTGCGCGCCGTGACGGATGACCTCGTGCGGTGGCACGAACGGCGGTCGCGGCGGAAGCGCTTCAGAGCCGAGGTCTGCTGGGCCGAGAGGGACCGGGCCGACGTCGATTTGATGATTGTCGAACGTCGGGATTGGCACTTGCGGTTGAGTCGTCGTCGAATGACTCGGACGCGGGTCGGTCCGTGGACGCGGCTCCGGGATAGGCAGGGGGTCAGCAATAGGCGGAATGTCGATGATGACGGTCGGTCGGTCGATCCGCGTCGCGATCTCGCTTTTCGCCAGCATGACCGCGCCGATCGCCAGCACATGGCCGGCGATGATCGCCATCAGTAACTTGGGACGGTTGGCCTCGCGGCCGGGGCGGGGAGCGGCATAAGCAAGCATCGCGACCTCCTTGGTTGATTTCGCGATGATACATCATAACATATTAACAGCAAGGTCTATCCGAGGCCCCGCCAATGCATACTGAAATATGCTCAGCCTGGCCTGTCAGGGCTGCTTCGTTCCGTCGGATGATTCGGCGACAAAGGCTCGGCTGCCGCGCTAGCTGTCTCTATTGGGCCGCCGCTTTCAGCCGCCCGATCGCACGATCCCGCCCGATTCGCTCGAGCAGCGGTGCCATCTCCGGTCCTGAGTCGCGGCCGGTCAGGGCCAGGCGCAGCGGATGGAACAGCGCCTTGCCCTTGCGCCCACTCTCCGCCTTGAGCCGCGTTGCCAGTTCGGCCCACGGCCCGTCCGACCAGGCGATCTCGCCGGCAGTGGTGGCGGCACGACCCACAAAAGCGCGGTCGTCCAGCTCCAGCACTGGTGTCGCGAGGTCGCCACCCAGGACGTCGCACCACTCTTCTAGCTCGCGCAAATGGGCGATATTGCCGCGCAACAGCAGCCACTCCCCGTCGCCGACCCACGCCGGCACGCGATCAGCCACGTCGGAAAAATCCAGATGGTGAAGCAGCCGCGAATTAAGCTGCTCGACCTCGGCCAGGTCGAAGTGAGTTGGTGCCCGCCCGAAATGGGCGAAGTCGAATCCTTCCGCTAACTCGGCCAGCTTGGCACGCGGTTCGACCGGCTGCGACGTGCCCAGCCGGGCGAGCAGGGACAGCAGCGCCATCGGCTCGATCCCCGCGTTGCGCACCGCCTCGACTCCGGTCGCGCCGAGCCGCTTCGACATCTTGCCTTCGGCCGCCACCAGCAGCGCTTCATGGGCGAAGATCGGGTCGGGCGCGCCCAATGCCGCGAACATCTGGAGCTGCACCGCGCTGTTCGACACATGATCCTCGCCGCGCACGATGTGGCTGACGCCCATGTCGATGTCGTCGATCACACTCGGCAGCAAATAGAGCCAGCTGCCGTCGGCCCGGCGGATCACGGGATCGCTGATCAGCGCCGGATCGAACTTCTGCGGCCCGCGCACCATGTCGTCCCACAGGATCGGCACGCCATGCTCCAGCCGGAACCGCCAGTGTGGCGCCACTCCCGTCGGGACCGGAGTATCGGCGACCTTGCGCTCATAGACCGGTGGCAGCCCGCGTCCGAGCAGCACCTTACGCCGGACGTCGAGCTCCTCGGGCGTCTCGTAACAGGCATAGACCCGACCCGCGGCGCGCAGCCGCTCGAACTCGCGTTCGTACAGGTCAAACCGCTCCGATTGCCGGAACAGCGCGTCGGGCTTGAGCCCCAGCCAGTCGAGATCATCGCGGATCGCCTGATCGTAATCGACGGTCGACCGCTCGTTATCGGTATCGTCGATCCGCAGCACGAACCGCCCGTCATGCTTCAGCGCAAACAGCGCATTGTGTAGCGCGGTCCGGATATTCCCGACATGCAGCCGCCCGGTCGGCGACGGCGCGAAGCGCATGGTGACCGTCATGGATTGCCGGTGTGGAAGGCGTTGGTGATCGGATAACGCCGGTCGCGGCCGAAGTTGCGGGCGCCAAGCTTCACCCCCGGCGGGGCCTGGCGACGCTTATATTCGGCACGCAGCAGCTTGCCCTCGATGTCGGACACCAGCGCCTTGTCGGCCCCGGTCAGCGCGGCCGTCTCGCGCACCGACAGTTCCTTTTCGACCAGTGCCTCGAGGATGCGGTCGAGCAACGCGTAGGGCGGCAAACTGTCTTCGTCCTTCTGATTGTCGCGCAGCTCGGCGGTCGGCGGCTTGTCGATCACCCGCTGCGGCATCACCGGCCCGGCCGGCCCGAGTGCGCCCTCCGGCCGGTTGGCATTGCGCCAGCGCGACAGGGCAAACACCGTCGTCTTGTAGGCATCCTTGAGCACTGAATAGCCGCCCGCCATGTCACCATAGAGGGTGGCATATCCGACCGACATTTCGCTCTTGTTGCCGGTCGTCAGCACCATGTGGCCGAAGCGATTGCTGAGCGCCATCAGCGTCACCATCCGCAACCGCGACTGAATATTCTCCTCGGCCAGCCCCGCCTTGGTGCCGGCGAATGCGGGGGCGAGCATCTTGTCCAGCGCGGCGACGCCGGGGGCGATCGAGATGACGTCCTGCCGAACCCCGAGCATCTTGGCGCAGCCATCGGCGTCCTCGAGGCTGTCCGTGCTGGTGAAGCGCGACGGCATCATCACGCACCACACCTTGTCCGGCCCGAGCGCATCGACCGCGACCGCCGCCGACAGCGCGCTGTCGATCCCGCCCGACAGGCCGAGGATCACGCCGGGAAAGCCGTTGTCGCCGACATAATCGCGCAAGGCGACGACCATCGCCCGATAGATATCGCCCGGAAAGGGATCGAGCGTGTGGCTTGCCCGCGTCGTGCACGTCCACCCACTCGCCTCCCGCCGCCACTCGGTCAGCTGCAGCGCCTCGTCCCAGTCGGGCATCTGGACCAGGATCGCGCCGGTCCGATCCATCACGAACGACGACCCGTCGAACGCCAGCTCGTCCTGCCCGCCGACGCGGTTGAGATAGGCCAGCGGCAAGCCGGTCTCGGTCACACGATCATGAGCGAGACGGATGCGGACATCGTCCTTGTCGATCTCATAGGGACTGCCATTGGGGACCAGCAGCAGCTCCGCCCCGGCCTTGGCGAGCGCCGCGCATACCGGCTCGCGCCAGATGTCCTCGCAGATCGGTATGCCGATGCGCACGCCGCGAAACGCGATCGGGGTCGGCAGCGGCCCACTCGCGAACACGCGCTTTTCGTCGAAGGTGCCATAGTTGGGCAGCTCGTGCTTCAATGTTCGCCCGACGATGCGCCCGTCTTCGGCCAGGATCATCGCATTATAGACCAGTCCCTCCTCGACATGCAGCGCGCCGAACAGCAGCGCCGGTCCACCGTCGGCCGTGGCATCTGCCAGCCGCTCGGCCGCTTCGAGGCTGCGGCGGACGAACTCGGGCTTGAGCACGAGATCTTCGAGCGGATAGCCGGTCAGCTGCAGCTCGGGCACCATGACCAGATCGGCGCTCTTGGCCTTCGCGCGCCATTCCAGGATCCGGGCGGCATTGCCGGCAAGGTCGCCGACCCGCTGGTTCATCTGGACGAGGGCGATGGAGAGTGTGTCGGTCACCGCTGCGAGTTAGGCCGAGCGCCATCCGGCGGCAAGCCGGTGCTTGGCGAATCGGCCACAGGCGCTAAGGGAGGCGCTGCAAGGGGGACTAAATCGATGAAGCTGCTCGCCGGAAATTCCAACCTGCCGCTGGCGCGCGCGATTGCCGAGTACCTCGGGATGGCGCTGACCAAGGCCAGCGTGCGTCGCTTCGCCGACGAGGAAGTGTTCGTCGAAATCAACGAGAATGTGCGCGGCGAAGATGTGTTCGTCATCCAGTCGACCAGTTTCCCGACCAACGACAATTTGATGGAATTGCTGATCTGCATCGATGCGCTGCGTCGCGCTTCGGCCAAGCGGATCACGGCGGTCATCCCCTATTTCGGCTATGCCCGGCAGGACCGGAAACCCGGTCCGCGCACTCCGATTTCGGCCAAGCTGGTCGCGAACATCATCACCACCGCCGGCGCCAACCGCGTCCTGTCGATGGATTTGCACGCCGGTCAGATCCAGGGCTTCTTCGACATTCCGACGGACAATCTGTGGGCCGCGCCGGTGATGGCGGCGGATATCCAGGAGCGCTTCGCCGGGCGCAAGCTGATGGTCGTGTCGCCCGATGTCGGCGGCGTGGTCCGCGCGCGCAGCCTCGCCAAGCGGCTCGACAACGCCCCGCTGGCGATCGTCGACAAGCGCCGCGAGCAGGCCGGCGAATCGGAAGTGATGAACATCATCGGCGACGTCGCCGGCCATTGCTGCATCCTGATCGACGACATCGTCGATTCGGGCGGCACGCTGTGCAACGCGGCCGCGGCCTTGCGGCAGCAGGGGGCCGAAGAGGTGTTCGCCTACTGCAGCCACGGCGTCCTGTCGGGCGGCGCGGCGGCGCGGGTGGCGGCGAGCGAACTCAGCGAACTGGTGGTGAGCGACACTATCTGGTCGGGCGAGGCCGATGCCCCGGACGGCAAGATCCGCCGCTTGACCATTGCACCCCTCATCGGCGAGGCGATCAAGCGCATCGCCGACGAGAGCAGCGTTTCCAGCCTGTTCGACTGATCTTGCCTTCCGCGGCCGCGCCTCTTATAGGCGCGCCTCTTCCAGATCGTTGGAAAGACGAATGGTCCGGCCAGTCAGGGCTGCCGTGGCGATTCGATAACGTCGCCCCCTGAGGAAACTCAGCCGGGGCAACAAGGAGACGAAAATGCCCAAGCTCAAGACCAAGAGCGGTGTGAAAAAGCGCTTCACGCTTACCGCCAGTGGCAAGTTGAAGCATGGCGTCGCTGGCAAGCGGCACCGGCTGATCAGCCACAATTCCAAATATATTCGCCAGAACCGCGGCACCGAAGTGCTCGACAAGGCCGACACCCAGCGCGTGAAGCTCTGGGCGCCTTACGGCCTCAACTAGGAGCTGACGAACCATGGCACGCGTCAAACGGGGTGTAACCACCCGCGCCAAGCACAAGCGGATCCTCGAAAATGCGAAGGGCTATTACGGCCGTCGCAAGAACACGATCCGCATCGCCCGCCAGGCCGTCGAAAAGGCCGGGCAATATGCCTATCGCGATCGCAAGGTGAAGAAGCGCAGCTTCCGCGCCTTGTGGATTCAGCGCATCAACGCCGCCGTGCGTGCGGAAGGGCTGACCTATGGCCAGTTCATCTACGCGCTGAAGCTGGCGAACATCGATCTCGACCGGAAGGTCTTGGCCGACATCGCCATGCACGAGGGTGGCGCGTTCAGCGCGCTCATCGCGCAAGCGAAGGCGGTCCTTCCGAACGAGGGCGATCGTCGGGCCGCAGCCTGAGCCTTCGCTGATTGCGCAATGAAAAGGGGCACCGCGGCATCAGCTGCGGCGCCCCTTCCCTTGGGCAGGGATGCTCTGTCGGCACCCTCTCCGGGGGACTTATTGCCAGACCGGCGCAGGTTCGGCGGCGATGGTGAAACGGGTGGTGGCTTCCGCCTTGTCGCGGAAGGTCAAGCGCTGCCACTCGGTGCGCGCACGGAGCTCGTCATTGAACGGCCCGCTGACCACTTCCGTACCCGGCTCGAGTGCGCCGAATTCGCAGTCGGCGTAGGTTCCGCCGATGACCCAATAACGCTGTTGCATCGTCTTGCTCCTTCCTTCTGCTCTATGCGCGCGCGAATTGCGCCGCTTCGGTTGATTCACCCAATGCCGTGGTCGATGCCTGGCCCGCCGACAGGACGGTCGCGACCTGGTCGAAATAGCCGGTGCCGACCTCGCGCTGGTGGCGCGTGGCGGTGTAGCCTGCGGCTTCGCTGGCAAATTCCGCCTGCTGCAGCCGTG
>NZ_JANMWY010000032.1:0-5272 GCF_031380695.1 Sphingomonas sp.
AGCACGATCTCGCGCAGCGCGGCGGTGCTTTCCTTGTCGGGGCAGGACACGCGGACGATATCGACCCCGGCCTCCTCGCATCGCCGGATCTGGGCGATCGTCGCGGCGGCGTCCGAGGTCAGCGTGTTGGTCATCGTCTGGACGGTGACCGGCGCGTCGCCGCCGACGGCGACATTGCCGACCATGATCTGGCGGGAGGTTCGGCGCTCGATATGGCGCCACGGACGAAGCGAGGACATCGGCGCGATATAGGCGTCCAAGAAGCAGAGCGCAAAGCGGCACGGGACTCGGTGATCGCGATCAGCGATGGTAAACGCAGGTTAAGCGACTCGGGGGATGCCAGTGGCGGACGGATCGGGACTTGCCGCGCGCATCAGTGCCATGGTTCCGGCCCCGGTTCCGGTCGAGGCCACGCCATTCCATTATTTCGCTTTCCTGAGCTACGGCCACAAGGACGAGGTGCTGGCCAAATGGCTGCACGAAAGCCTCGAGAAATATCGTGTCCCACGCGCGCTGGTCGGCAAGATGACGGTCAATGGGCGCATCCCGGCGCGGCTGCATCCCGTTTTCCGTGATCGTCACGAATTGGCGGCGGCAGCCGATCTGGGTGCCGAAATTCGCTCCGCCATTTCGGGGTCGCGGTTCCTGGTCGTCCTCTGTTCGCCCGCCGCAGCGACCTCCCGCTGGACCGAGGCGGAGATTGCGAGCTTCAAGAAACTGCGCCCCGACGGCTGCGTCGTCGCCGCGATCGTCGGCGGCGAACCGTTCGCCAGCGAGATGCGCGGGCGCGAGGCCGAGGAGTGTTTCCCACCGGCGTTGCGCGTTCGCTATGATCGGCGCGGTCGGCCGACGAAGCAGCGCGCCGAGCCGATTGCAGCCGATTTCCGCGAGGGCGGGGACGGCCGGCGGCTGGGCTTCCTCAAGGTCGTCGCCGGAATGCTCGGGGTCGGCCTGGACGAGCTGGTCCAACGCGAAAACCATCGCCGGCACCAACGGCTGCGGCTGGTCGCGGCGGCGAGCATCGCCGGCATGGCGGTGACCAGCACGCTGTCGCTCGTCGCCTATCACGCCCGCAACGAAGCCTATGAGCAACGCAAGGAAGCGGAGGGGCTGGTCGGCTTCATGCTCGGCGACCTGCGCAAGAAACTCGAGCCACTCGGCCGCCTCGAAGTCCTCGACTCGGTAGGCGGCAAGGCGCTCGCTTATTATGAGAAGCAGGATAAGGCCGGACTTAGCGACGAGGCGTTGGCTCAGCGCGCCCGCGCCCTGACGATGATGAGCGAAATCGCTCGAACGCGCGGCGACATGGCGGGCGCGCTTGAACGCGCCCAGGAAGCCCTGGCGACCACGACCGAGCAGCTCCGCCGTCGTCCCAAGGACCCGCAACGATTGTTCGACCAAGCCCAGAACATCTTCTGGGTCGGCTATATCAATTGGCAGCGTGGCAACGTGGCGGTCGCCAGTAAAGCGTTCAGGGAGTATCGGCGCCTGGCCGACCGGATGATCGCGGCTGATCCGGGCAATCCCAAATATCGGCTCGAACGATATTACGCCGACAATAACCTCGGGATCGTGCTGATCGATCAACGCCGCGCGGCCGATGCCGTGACCGCCTTGCAGCAATCGCAAAGCGAAGTCGAAGCGCTGGCGGCGGCAGATCCGCGTAGCGGCGAATATTCGCAAGCCAGGCTCGAAAACCTCGCATGGCTCTCCGAGGCACAAGAAAAGGCTGGGTTAATTGACGAAGCGACCCGCTCTCGCGAGCGGCAACTAGCGCTCATCGCGAGCCTCGCGACCAAGGCCAACGACGTCGAAAATCGCCGCAAGGAATTGGTCGCCCGCCATGTGCTAGGCCGCCTGTTGGCAGCGCAGGGCCAGGTGAGTGCAGGGATTGCCCAATATCATGCGGCGATTGGCATTTCGGACACGCTGATTGCGATCGAGCCGAACAATAGTCAGTGGCTCGAAAACAGCGCCACGACTCAGCTCGACCTGAGCGAATTGTTGCTGGCCACAGGACAAGCGGACGCGGCGGCCTCGGCGGGACGGGCGGGCTGTGACCTGACCGATCGCCTGTTGATGAAAGATCGATCCGTGACCGAATGGAACGAACGCCTGCGGCGGGGTTGTGCCACGCAGCGGGCGAAAACGGCCTTCGCGCGCGGCTCGCTGACCGAAGCCCTCGCTTTGGTTCAGCCAGCGGCACAAGCGACAACGATGACTGGAACCAAACAGATCGAAATTGGCCAGTTCATCGCGGATGCTAAATTGCTGATCGGCGATATCGAGGCCTCGCGCGGCGATCTGGCTGCCGCTCGGATAGCTTGGCGGGGTGCACTTGCGAGCCTCCCACCGGGTGAAGACGAAATCCCGTACGTCCTCGTCCGCCGTACCATCCTGCTCAAACGGCTCGGTCACGACGCGGGGTCACGCCTCCTCGCCGACCGGCTCGATCGAATCGGGTATCGCCCTCCCGAATATCTCAAGGCGATGAAACAAGGAGCAAGGCCATGACGACCAACACAATGGATCACGAACAAGTTACCACCGCTACAAACAAAAAGACCAAAATCACCATCACCGCGACGGGCAATCCGCCGTCATTCGCGATGAACTCGCAATTCGAAAATGGCGGAGGCCATCAAAATGGCAGCAAGCTTCAATTCGACCAGAATGCGGGTGCTTTCACACTGACATTCGAACTGGCGGATCAATCCGGCCTCGGACTCTCCTTTTATCCCGACGCAGCCGATTCACTGTGGGTATCGAGCAATGCGATATGTCCGGTCCAGCCTGGAAACGGTGGCGGGGCGATCACGTTTGGGACCGTGAAAAGTGGCAAGCTGACCGCTGATAATGCCAATCTGGTCAAGGCGGACCTTGCCTTCGAACTGCGTTTTACCAGCAGCAGCCCTGGATCGACGCCGCCTTACATCTATGATCCGACCATCGGCAATGGCGGCACGGGCAATATGGACGAAGGCAAGGGCGAAGGTTGCGACTGATCAGATGCGGTGGGCAGCGCATGCTGCCCACCGATTCCGCACTGCGCTAAAATGGATAGCGGGTTAAAGCCTGGCCATGCCGAATCATCCCGTGCGCACACTCGTGCGCCTGCAGCTTGTTGCCGCAGCCGTCTCGTCGGCCTCTCCCGCCGCCGCGTATTGGGAATATGGTCACGAAACGGTGGCGAAGATTGCCTATGCCAGCGTGCGCCCAGCGACCCGCGCGCGCCTCGACCGGTTGTTGCGGCATGGCGATCTGCTCGGTACGCCGGAATGCCCCGTCGTCGACATCGCCTCGGCCTCGACCTGGGCCGACTGCATCAAGCCGTTGAAGGGCGCGGACGGCAAGCCCCGGTTCGGTTATGCCTATAATTGGCACTTCCAGGACGTCGATATCTGCAAACCGTTCGACCTCGCCACGCCGTGCAAGGACGGCAATTGCTTGTCCGCTCAGATCGTGGCGCAGCAGGCTCGCCTCAAGAATCGCCGTTTGCGCCGCGCCGACCGGGTGCAGGCGCTGGCGTTCCTCGTCCATTTCGTCGGCGACCTGTCGCAGCCGCTCCACGCCGGCGAGCATGACGACCAGGGCGCGAACAAGGTCAAAGCAAGCTATGGCCTGATCGCCGGGCGGGCCAATCTGCACGCCATCTGGGACGGCTACCTCGCCGAGCGGGCGATCTCGACTCCGCCGAGTGGGGTGCGCGGATTGTTGCGCGCCACGTCTCGGGCAGAGCGGCGGGCGATGATCGTTGGCGGCGTCACCGAATGGAGCCGCGACAGCTGGCGGGTGTCGCACGACATTGCCTATGGCACGCTGTTCGCCGACCCCTGCGCCCCGCTCCCCGCCGAGCGGCCGGTGATGAACGAGGCAATGGTCAAGCACCTGATCCCGCCGGCGCGGCGGCAGGTCGTGGCCGGTGGGCTGAGACTGGCGAAGCTGCTCGACGCGGCGCTGGCGCGCTAGTCGTCTTCGCCCCAGCGCCACCGCCATCCGCCGCGAGTGGTCTTGGCGGTGACGACCAGCAGCAGGATTGTCGCCGGGGCCAGGATCGCGATCTCGATATCGGGCCGCCCGGCGAAGTGATTGATCACCCACAGTGCCAGCGCGATGAAGGCGATCGTGATCGCCCAGCCCTGCCAGGTGACCGGGTTCGCGCCATAGCCATAGCGTCGCGGGACAAACCAGTAGCGGTCGTCATCAGCCATCGGCTTGTTCCTTTGCTGGCCGGCCGCGCTTGACCGGCAGTGGATCACCCAGTCCAATTCGACGACCTTTGACGCGCTAGCATTTCTAGTGCGTCGCGACAGCGTTTGGTGGCTGTCTTACAAAGCCACTTGAGTCCAATCTGGCATCAGTCATTTTCCTATTTAGTCAACATTGTGCTGACATTGATTTTGGGTGCGGCTAACTGGCATCCGTGTCTATGCCGGGCTAGGGCAGCCTCATGGACTGGACCCTCGTCATCCATGGTGGCTGCGGCGCGATGCGGCCGGACCGCCTGCCGCCGGAGCAGGAGGAGCGGGCGCGCGCCGGGCTGAACGCCGCGCTCGATGCCGGCCAGGCGATCCTTTTGCGCGGCGGCGAGGCGCTCGACGCGGTCGAGGCCGCAGCGCGGATACTGGAGGAGGAACCCGCCTTCAATGCCGGGCGCGGCAGCGTACTCAGCGCCGACGGCCGGGTGGAGCTGGATGCGGCGATCATGGACGGGCGCGACCGCCGCGCCGGAGCCGTCGCAGGCCTGACCACGACGCGAGCGCCAATCAGCGCGGCGCGCGCCGTGATGGAGCATAGCCCGCACGTGCTGCTGACCTACGACGGCGCCGACCGGTTCGCACGCGAACGGGGGCTCGAGCAGGTCGCCAATGACTGGTTCATCACCCCCCAACGACGAGCCCAGCTCGAGCGCATATTGGCGGCGGGCGGCGCCTTCGATTCGGCGATCAAATATGGCACGATCGGCGCCGTGGCGTGCGACATCCACGGCCATGTCGCCGCAGCGACGTCGACCGGCGGGCTGACCGCCAAGCGCTGGGGCCGGATCGGCGATTCGCCGCTAATCGGCGCGGGCACTTACGCCGATGATCGCGCCGCCGCGTTATCGGCCACCGGCCTGGGCGAGGCGTTCATCCGCGCGGTGGCGGCGCATGAGCTGGCGGCGCGCGTCCGGCTGACGGGCGCGGGACTGCAGGAGGCGCTCGATGCGGTGCTGGCCGATATCGCTGCGCTGGGCGGCAGCGGCGGTCTGATCGCGGTCGCGCCGTCGGGC
>NZ_JANMWY010000332.1:0-14512 GCF_031380695.1 Sphingomonas sp.
AGCTGTGGATGACGAAGTTGACCCGCACCGGCGCGCCAGGCTTAGGCGGCACGGTCGACGCTCGATGCCTGATATTCGCTCCACCACAGCCCGAATACGGCGATGGCGTAGAGGATGCGACCGTGGTCGGCGAGGCCGCGCCTGTGCTCGTCGAACAGCCGCTCGACCGCGCCGGGATCGAGATAGCCGGCCGCCGCCGCGCCGCTGTCGTGCCACAGCGTGCGGGCATAATCGCCGAAGTCGCCGCGCAGCCATTTGGCGTGGGGGATCTGGAAGCCCTGCTTGGGCCGCTTGAGAATATCGGGCGGGAGCCACGGCGCGATCGCCCGGCGCAGGATCAGCTTGCCGGTCGCGCCCTGCAATTTCTGTTCGATCGGCACGGTCATCGCCCAGTCGACGAGCTTGTGCGACAATAACGGCACGCGCGCTTCGACCGAATGGGCCATGCTCGCGCGGTCGAGCCGGGTGAGCATCGCCGACGGCATGTTGAGCGTCAGGTCGGCGAACAGGAATTGCTCCAGCGCAGTCTTGGCCGTGCCGCCGGGCGGGAAATATTCCTGCTCCAGCGTGGCGAAACTATCCTCGCCCTCGTGCCGCTCCCAGAACTCGCGGGAATAGAGAGTGCGGCGCAGGCTGCGGCTGCTGATCTGGGTGGCGGCGAAGAACTGCTGATAACCATCGGGCAAGTTGATGAACTCGGCGGCGCGACGGCCCTTCTGGTGGAGGTAATTGAGCTGCTCGCCGGGCAGGGCGGGGATGCCGTCGACGAGCCTGCCGAGCACCTTGCCGCTGCCGATCAACCCGCGAAACCGCTCGATCAGATGGGCATTGCGATGGCGCTTGTAGCCGGCGAACAGCTCGTCGCCACCTTCGCCGCACAGTACCACCTTGACGTGTTCGGCGGCCAGTTTCGACGCATACCAGGTTGGAATCGCGGCCATGTCGGCGAACGGCTCGTCGAAATTGGCGAGCACTTGCGGCAACACCTTGGTCGCGTCGCCAATCTCCATCGGCATGACGATATGCTCGGCACCGAGATGATCGGCGATGCGCCGCGCGGCGTCGGTCTCGTCGATCTTCGCGCCGGGATAGCCAATGGTGAACGCCTTGATCGGCAGGTCGGTCGCGCGGGTCGCGGCGGCGAGCACGGCCGAGCTGTCGATCCCGCCTGACAGGAAGGCGCCGACCGGGACGTCGGACTGCATGTGCCGCTTCGTCGACGACAGCAGCATCGCGCGCATCTGCTCGACCCAGCCGTCGGTCGAGAGCGCCTCGCCGGGGCGAAAGCGCGGCTCCCAGTAGCGGGTTTCGGTCGCGGCACCGTCCGGGCCGATGGTGAGGTAATGCGCCGGATCGAGGCTGCGCACTTCGCGGAAGATCGAGCGGGGGCGGCGAACGTGGCCGAAGCTGAAAAAGTCATGGACCGCGCGATCGTCGACCGTGAACTGATGCCCCGGCAGCAGCCGCAGTGACTTGAGTTCGGATGCGAACGACAGGCCGCCGTCCTGCTCGGAAATATAGAGCGGCTTGATCCCGAGCGGGTCACGCGCCAGCGTCAGGGTGCGCGTCTTGCGGTCCCATACCGCGACGGCGAACATGCCCTCCAGCCTAGCCCACGTCTCGTTGCCCCAGGCAGCGAACGCGGCAAGGATCGTTTCGGTATCGCTATGCGTCCCGAACGGATATCCGGCGGCGGCGAGCGGCGCGCGCACGTCGAGGTGATTGTAGATCTCGCCGTTGAAGACGATGGCGAAGCGGCCATCGGCGGTCTCCATCGGCTGATGCCCGCCGGCGACGTCGAGGATGCTCAGTCGGCGCATGCCGAAGCCGATGTCGCCGTCGATCATCACGCCGCTGTCATCGGGCCCGCGATGGAGGATGGCGTCGCACTGCGCGGTGACGACGCGCTCGGGCACGTCGCGCCCGCCCCGCCTGTACCAGCCCGCGATGCCACACATGCCATGACCTCGCGAACGGCTGAAATGCTGGATGCCCCGCGAGGATTCGAACCTCGATTAACGGAGTCAGAGTCCGTAGTCTTACCATTAGACGACAGGGCAATGGAGCGGGCCGGCAGATAGGTTCCACCCGGCTCCCTGTCAACGGCGACGGCGCCCCTCGCGGCACCCGACTGTTGCATCGGGAACATAATAAGCGTTAAACTCGGGGCAGGTCAGCCGCCGGTATGTCCGACGGTGCAGTATTGGATTGAGCGCAGTCATGGCGCAGTATGCCGCCCCCGCGCCGGCCCCCGCCTATGGGGGTGCCGGGGCCCCGCCAGTTTCCGGGAACCGGTCCCAGCGCCACACCTACGGCGCGATCGACCTGGGCACCAACAATTGCCGCCTGCTGATCGCCCGGCCCGACGAGGCGGGGTTCACCGTGCTCGACGCTTTCTCGCGCATCGTCCGGCTGGGCGAGGGGCTCGGCCAGACCGGGCGGCTGTCGACGGAGGCGATGGACCGGGCGGTCGCGGCGCTGGCCGTCTGCGCGGACAAACTGCGCCGCCGCCATGTCTCGCTGTCGCGATCGGTGGCGACCGAGGCATGTCGCCGGGCCGAGAATGGCCGCGAGTTCGCCGAGCGGGTACGCAATGAGACCGGCCTCGCGCTCGACATTATCCCACCGCAGGAAGAAGCGCGGCTGGCGGTGCTGGGCTGTCACAAATTGCTCGAGCCGGGCGACGGGCCGGCGCTGATCTTCGACATCGGCGGCGGGTCGACCGAATTGGTACTGATCGAACCCGGCGACGACAATCCGCGCATCCGTGCCTGGTGGAGTGCCCCGTGGGGGGTGGTCTCGCTGACCGAGACCGAGGGCCGCGCCGCGATCGAGGGCGAGGGGCGGGTCGCCGCTTATGCCCGGATGCGCGAGCGGGTGTACCGCAGCTTTGCCCGTTTCATCGAAATGCTGCCCAAGGATCCGCAGAACATCCGCCTGCTCGGCACCAGCGGGACGGTGACGACGCTGGCCAGCGTCCACCTTGCCCTGCCCAGCTATGACCGGCGTGCGGTCGACGGGCTGCACGTGCCGAGTGAGGCGATGCGGCGGATCAACACGATGATCGCCGAGATGGACTTCGGCGAGCGGGCCGCTTTGCCGTGCATCGGCCCGGATCGCGCCGACATGGTCGTGGCCGGCTGCGCGATCCTCGACGCGATCCTCGACATCTGGCCGGCCGAGATGCTCGGCATCGCCGACCGCGGCATCCGCGAAGGCATCTTGCGCTCGCTGATGGCGCGCGATGGATATGTCCTGTGAGAGGCAGCGGATCAGGCGGACGGACACGGGTCAAGACCGCGCGGGGGCGCAAGGTCGGGTCGACCAAGTGGCTCGAGCGGCAGCTCAACGACCCCTATGTCCGCCGCGCCAAAGCCGAGGGCTATCGCAGCCGCGCCGCCTATAAATTGCTCGAGCTCGACGAAAGGTTCAGCCTGCTCAGGGGCGTGAATTATGTCGTCGATCTCGGCATCGCGCCGGGCGGGTGGAGCCAGGTCGTCCGCCGCCGCGCGTCGGGGGCGAAGATCGTCGGCATCGACCTGCTGCCGACCGACCCGATCGACGGGGTCGAGATACTGCTGATGGACTTCATGGCCGACGAAGCGCCGGGACAGTTACGCGAGGCCCTCGGCGGGCAAGCGGACCTCATCCTGTCGGACATGGCGGCGAACACCGTCGGCCATCCTCAGACCGACCATCTGCGCACGATGGGACTGGTCGAGGCGGGGTTGGAGTTCGCGGTCGAAATGTTGCGGCCGGGCGGAGCCTATGTCGCCAAGGTGCTGGCGGGCGGAGCCGACAACGCCCTCGTCGCCACGCTCAAGCGCCATTTCACCACCGTCAAACACGCCAAGCCGCCCGCCAGCCGCAAGGGATCGAGCGAATGGTATGTAGTCGCGCAGGGGTATAAGGGGCGAGAGGGCGGCACCGACCGATCCTGAACCGCGAGCATCGAGGATCGTTCGTCGTCCGCGCCCTCAATAGACACCCGGCGGGACACAATCGTCGCGGGTCAGGGGAGCAGGAGCGTCGGTGCGGAGCTTCAAGCGCGGTGTCAGCGTCGCCAGCCGACGCACATAGGCATCGGTGAACACTGTCGCACACGCCTGATTGAGATGCGACCATTCGGGCATGATCAGCCGCCGCACCTCGGGCGGAAGATCGTCATTGTGCACGCCAATGCTATGGGTGTCGCGCAGCAGGGCCTCCCACCCCTTTGCCTTGGGCACCTGCGCCTCTTCATTGACCCTCAGGTGAATATCCGACGGCGGGCGAACGAATACCACCTCGCCGCCGCGCGCGCGGATTGCGCCTACGGCTTTGACCGCTTTCGCCAGGCCACCAGCGATCAACTTGGGCGTGTACGGAAACTCCTCCTTGAACCCCTTCCACGCGAACCGCGCATGGGCCCGCAGCCGCCGGTCGAACTGAATTCGCGGCCACATATGTGTCTGGCGGTGCTCGCCAACCTCGGCCAGTTTCCACACGTCGTCGAACGGGCCGTCGACCCCGTGGCGAAGCCCGGAGTCGAGGCGCGCTGCGATCACGCTTAATCGGTAGCTGGCATCGAGATAGGCGAGTCGTCGCTCCAGGACATGGCCGATCACCGCCGACGCGCGCTTCGCGGGCGATTCATATTGGGCGCGCTTGTGGATATAGCCGCCGTAGCCGTCGAACGGCTGGAAGAACATCGTGTCGGCCAGGCCGACGATCAGTAGTCCCTTGAATTCGGGATTCGCGGCGACATCCTGCAGCAGAGTCAACGCGCTGGTGCCATGAATGGCGAGTTGGACCGGCCGCTCGCCCGTCAGCTTCTGAAAGCGGTCGAGGTCGGTATCGAACAGGATGCGCGAATCACCAACGATCGCGACCGATGCTCCAGCCGATCGGGCGCGCTCGACCGCCCAGTCCGTCTGGCTATTGTCGAGATCACCGGAGTGCAGGCCGATGCGCCGTGCATTCCATTCAAGCGTGGCCGTACCGACCAGCATCACTACGGCGACCGCGAGCGCGAGCTTGCCCCACGGTTGATCGGGAATGTCGCGAGTCGGGACCGGTTGCGCCTGGCCCGGACGGTCGGACGCGGTCAGCCGAAGCCCGGCGGGCAGCGCGCCACCCTGCTTGTGGAGGCCGTCAGAACTGGAAGTAGATAAAGGCACTGCCCGTCCCCTGCTCTGCGACGATCGCCATGGCCATTGCCGCCCAGATCGTACCGACGAGCCACGCCGGCGTTCGCTCGATCGCAATCTCAAGCGTCTTGTCGCGCATGGCCCAATGGGTCGTGACGATTCCCGCCACGATCACCGACGCGTAGATCATCGGCAGTGCCGCGATCATCCCGACCGGCTTGATTGCGGCCCCTGCCATGGACCGCAGCACCGTCGCCGCGATCGTGAAATCCTTCGCTCGAAAAAACACCCAGGTGATGTTGATCAAGAGGAACGTCAGGGCGCCGATCGCGCCCAGCATTGTGCGTCCGGGCACGAACCCTGCGAACCGCCGCTTGAGCAAGCGCTCGCCCGACAGATACAGCCCATGCAACCCGCCCCACACGACGAATGTCCAATTCGCGCCATGCCACAGTCCACCGAGCAACATCGTGCCCATCAGCGCCAGATAGGTCCGCGCCTCGCCGTGGCGATTGCCGCCCAAGGGAATATACAGATAGTCGCGCAGCCAGCAGGACAGGGTGATGTGCCACCGTCGCCAGAAATCGGAGAATCCGATCGCCGCATACGGAAAGCGGAAATTGTCGGGCATCGCGAAACCCAGGCACAAGGCGACGCCGATCGCGGTCGTCGAATAGCCGGCAAAATCGCAAAAGATCTGTCCCGCGAATGCAAAGGTCGCGACCCAGGCGTCGAGCGCCATCGGCACGCCCTGACGCGCATCGTAAACCTTTTCCACCACCGGCCCCAGGAAGCCGTCGGCTAGCACCACCTTCTGGAACAGGCCGAGTGTGATCAGCGCCAGCCCAAAGAACAGCATCCGGCGATTGCTATATTTGGCTTCTTCGAACTGCGGAACGAGCTCTGTCGGACGCATGATCGGTCCCGCGACGAGATGCGGAAAGAAGGTCACGAACAGTGCGTAGTCGAGGAAGTTCTTCGCCGGCTTCGAGCGGCGCAGGTAAACGTCGAGCGTGTAGCTCAGGGTCGCGAAGGTGTAGAAGCTGATCCCGACCGGGAGGACGATGTCGTATAACGCCGGCTGATAATGGATACCGACCGAACTGGCCGCCGCGACCGAATTGTCGAGCAGGAACTGGCCATATTTGAAGAAGGCTAGCATCCCGAGATTGACCACCACCGAGGCCAGCATCCACAACCGCCGGGTCAGCGGTCGGTCGGACTTGACCATCGCCTGCGCCGCAAACCAGTCGACCACGGTCGAAATCCATAGCAGGATGACGAACGGCGGGTTCCACGCTGCGTAGAAAATATAGCTGGCGACGAGCAGAAAAATTTTGCGCGCGGGCCATGGCAGGGGCAATTGCCACACGCCGAGGACCAACACCAAAAACACGACGAACGTCAGCGAATTGAAGATCATGGCGCGGACCCGGCGCCGTCGGTCAGACGATCACTCACACATTGCTCTCCCCCTTGAGCAAGCGGCGACACGCCCGCGCAACGCAAAGCGCGAACGAACTTTGTTTAATCCAAATTAACCCCGAGTCGACCCCCTTCTTCAGGCTCGAAGCGTCCATGGTCCGCTATCCGGCCGATAGTAGCGCTAGCTCTTCCTTGCCCGCGCATCCGCTACTGCGGCCTTGAGCGCATCATACCCTACCGCCGCATTGATCACGCGGTCGCCGATCACGAACAGCGGCGTGCCGGTCGCGCCCAGTTGGCCGGCGAGCTGGAAGTTGCGCTTGAGCTCGGCTTCATATTCTGCCGAAGCGGGGGCGGGGGGAAGGCCGAACCGCCCGGCGACCGCGGCAATGCCTACGGGCGTCGGCGCGCCCTCGGCATAAAGCGCGTCGTGGAACGAGGCGAACTTGCCCGCCTTCGATGCCGCCAGCGCGACACGGGCCGCAGCAACGCTGTTCGGACCGAGGATCGGCAGCTCGCGGAACACCACGCGCAGGCCCTTGTCCTCGGCCAGCAGCCGCTCGATGTCGGGGATGCTCTTGCGGCAGTAACCACAGGCGTAATCATAGAATTCGACCAGCGTCACTTCGGGCTTGGCCGCGCCCTTCCACGACGAGGCGAACGGGGTTTCGATGGCGATGCGGTTGGCGGCGAGGACCGGAGCGTACTGGCGGTCCTTCAACGCGTTGCTGGCGTCGATCAGCATTTCGGGGTTGGCGATCAGCGCGGCCCGGATCGCTTCCGGACCGACCAGCTTCGGCACCATCGCATAGCCGACGATCCCGGTCAGCAGCGCGCCGATGACGCCCCCGCCGATCGCCGGACCCCATATTCCTCCGCCCCCATTGCTCATTTCTTGTTCTTCTTGTCCTTCTTCAGTGCGGTTTCGCTGACCATGGCGATATCCTGCGCGCGAAGATAGTCGGGGGTGCCGGGCTTGAGCCCGTTCAGGGCCATCTTCGCGTTGGTTAGCGCGCGCTTGTTCTCGCCTTGCAGGTTGCTCTGTTCGGCCATTGCGAGCGCGGCGCGCGGGGCATCGCCGTCATGGTCGTAGACCAGACCAAGCTGAAACCAGGCGTCGGGATTGTCATTGTCGCGGGCGATGGCGTTCTTCAGCACCTGCTTGGCCTCGGGGAAATTCTTGCCGTCCTCGGTCGCAACCAGCGCGTGGCCGAGCTGGGCGGCGATCATCGGCTTGTGGGGTGCCCTGGCGACGGCCTCGCGCAGCGGCGGGATGGCTTCGCGCGGCTTGCCCCCTTCGAGCAGGATCTGGCCCTTCAGCTCGAGGAAATAGGGATCGCTTGGCGCGGTCTTGAGCAGCGCGTCGGCTTCCTGATTGGCTTTGTCGGCATAGGCGCCGAGATGATAGGCATAGGCGCGGGCATAATGGCCCGGCACGCTCTGATCGCTCTCCGGGTAGAGGGTCACCGCGCGCTTGGAATCGACGTAGCCGATCAGCTTGGCCTTGACCCGCTCGAACCGCGCTTCGAGCTTCGGGTCGATCGGCTTGTTCCACGCCGGATCCTTCTTGTAGATCTGCTCCAGTGTCTGGATGCGGTCGCCGTTGAGCGGGTGGGTGCTGGCGTAATCGTCGGTCTGCGCGATCGCCAGGCGATACTCCTGGTTCTGCAATTTCTTGAAGAATTCGAGCGTGCCCCTGCCGCTGATCCCGGATTTGGTGAGGTAGCTGGCGCCGGCGAGATCGGCTGAGGATTCCTGGGCGCGGCTGAAGGCGAAGAAATTGCCCTGCGCGGCCTGCTGCCCGGCCGCCAAGATGCCCATACCGGCCTCGCCTGCACCGGCGGCGACTGCGGCGACTCCGAGCAGCAGCGACAGGATCGAAATTTTGCTCGCGACCGCCGCGCCGTCATAGATGCGGATCGAATGGCCGCCGGCGACGTGGCCGAGTTCGTGGGCGATAACGCCCTGGAGCTGGTTGACGTTGTCGGCGGCAACCAGCAGCCCCGACTGGATATAGACCGTCTGCCCGGTGGCGACGAACGCGTTGATTTCGGGGTCGTTGAGCAGGACGACGCTGACGCTTTTGGGATCGAGCTTGGCGGCCTCGATCATCGGGCGTGAAATGTCGCGGAACAGCGCCTCGGTCTCGCTGTCGCGCAGCACCGCCTGGGCCATGACCGGTTGGGCGGCGATGACGGCGAGCGTGACGCCGAGCAGGAATGATCGCGCGGCGCGGGACAGGCGGTTGCTCATGCGCTGCTCTCCCATCGGCCCGATGAACCCGTCATGAAAGCGGGGCGGCGAGGGTGTGCCCGCGCCGCCCCGTTCATCAGGCACCGATCGTCCGCGCCCACCAGCCCTTGCGCGGCTTGTCCGCGGGATCTTCGGCACCGTCGTTGCTCGCTACCGGAGCAGCTTCGGCGGTATCCGTGGAAGCGGCTGTGGCGGGAGCGGCTTTGGCGGGAGCAGCTTCCAGCTGGGTTTCCGCCGGCTCGGCCGCCGCGACGACCTTCTTGGCGCGCGGCTTGCGCTTCGGCTTCGTGTCCTCGGCGGCGACCACTTCGGGCTCGGGCGTCGGAGCCGGAGCCTCGGTGACAGATGCTTCGGTCACGACCGCCGGAGCCGCATCGGCCTTGCGGGCACGCGGGCGGCGGCGGGTCTTGGGGCCTTCTTCGACAAGCGGCTCGATCACTTCGTCAGCGCTCGGTGGATCCAAAGACGTGACCGGCTCTACCATCGGCGCGGCGTCGGCGGCAACATCGCCACCTTCGACCACCGGCGCGTCGCCCTCATAACCCCGCTCGCGGCGACCACCACGGCCGCCACGGCGACCACGACGCGAACGGCGCGGCTGGTCGTCACCCTCGGCGGCCTCGGGCTGACGAGCCTCTTCGCCACCATCGTCGGCGAGTTGATCATCCGCAGCTTCGCCCTCGGCGCGCGGTTCCGACCCTTCGACGATCTCGCTGCCATCCTCGCGGCGGCTTCGGCCGCGACCGCCACGGCGGCGACGACGGCGACGGCGGGCGCCGTCACCGTCCTCGCGCGGTCCGCGATCGTCGCTGCCCGAGCGATCGGCGCGTTCCTCGCCGTCCTCGGCGTCGTCGCGATCGTCGACCTCTTCCACGTCATCGACCTCGTCGACGAACTCATCGTCGACATCGTCGACGATCGGCGCGGTGACGGCCCGCACCGGCACGACCGGCCGGTTGCCCTGGCTGTCGACGGCCATCCGCGCGCCCTCGAAGCTCTCGTCGACCAGCACTTCGACCTGGACGCCATAGCGCTCCTCGATCTCGGCCAGTTCGGCGCGCTTCTTGTTGAGCACATAGATCGCCGCTTCACGCCCGGCGCGCAGGCAGATGCGGTCGCCGCGACCGCGCGCGGCCTCGTCCTCGATGATCCTGAGCGCGCTCAGCCCCGCCGACGATGCGGTCCGCATCAGGCCGGTGCCTTCGCAATGCGCGCATGGACGGGTCGAGGCTTCGAGCACGCCGGTACGCAGCCGCTGGCGGCTCATCTCCATCAGCCCGAACGACGAAATCCGGCCAACCTGGATGCGGGCGCGATCATTCTTGAGCGCGTCCTTCATCGCCTTCTCGACCTTACGGTTATGAGACGATTGTTCCATGTCGATGAAGTCGATCACGACCAGCCCGGCCATGTCGCGCAGCCGCAGCTGCCGCGCGATCTCGTGCGCCGCCTCGATGTTGGTGGCGTTGGCGGTCTGCTCGATATTATGTTCGCGCGTCGACCTGCCCGAGTTGATGTCGATCGACACCAGCGCCTCGGTCGGGTTGATGACGAGGTAGCCGCCGGACTTCAGCTGGACGAGCGGCTGGTACATTGCCGACAGCTGGTCCTCGACGCCATAGCGCTGGAAGATCGGGGTCGGGTCGGAGTAGTTGATGACCTTCTTTACATGGCTTGGCATCAGCAGCTTCATGAAGCCGCGCGCCGCCGTGTAGCCTTCGTCACCCTCGACGATCACCACGTCGATCTCGCGGTGGTAGAGGTCGCGGATCGCCCGCTTGATCAGGTCGCTGTCGCGATAGATCAGCGCCGGGGCGGAGGAGCCCAGCGTGCGCTCGCGGATCTCGTCCCACAGGCGGGCGAGATAGTCGAAGTCGCGCTTGATCTCGACCTTGGTCCTTTGCAGCCCGGCGGTGCGGACGATCAGGCCCATCGACGTCGGGAGCGACAGGTCGCCCATGATCGACTTGAGCCGCTTGCGGTCGGCACCGTTCGAAATCTTGCGGCTGATCCCGCCGCCGTGCGACGTGTTGGGCATCAGCACGCAGTAACGGCCGGCCAAGCTGAGATAAGTGGTCAGCGCCGCGCCCTTGTTGCCGCGCTCCTCCTTGACGACCTGGACCAGCAGCACCTGGCGGCGCTGGATGACGTCCTGGATCTTGTAGCGGCGGCGTAGCGCCTGGCGCTTCTTGCGCAGTTCGTCGGCGGCGCTTTCGTCGACCGGCGAGCGGGCCGAGCCGGTGCCGGTTTCGGCCACGCGCGGCTCGCCGTTCTCGTCGTCTTGGTGATCGTCGTCGAGATTTTCGTCGCCCTCGCCGCGAATGTCGTCGGCAAAGCCATCGCTGTCGCCGCCGCTCTCGTAAGCCTCGGCGTCTTCATGATCGTCATAGTCGTCGCTGCCGCGCAGCCGCTCTTCCTCGGCGGCATGCTCGGCCTCTTCGCGCAGCAGCGCGTCGCGGTCCGACTTGGGGATCTGGTAATAGTCGGGATGGATTTCACTGAAGGCGAGGAAACCGTGACGATTCCCGCCGTAATCGATGAACGCCGCCTGGAGCGACGGTTCGACCCGGGTTACTTTGGCGAGATAGATATTACCCTTGAGTTGCTGGTGCTCCTGGGACTCGAAATCGAGTTCCTCGATCCGGTTACCCTTGGCGACCGCGACCCGAGTTTCCTCCGGGTGGCGCGCGTCGATCAGCATGCGCATGGACATTGATATTACTCCGGCCGCGCGCGGCGGACCTGGGGGCCTCGCGGCGCGCGCGCAAATGGGTCTCGCCGGGTCGGAATAAGCCGACTGGCGAAACATGGTTTGGGACAGATGCCTCTGCTGCGGTGGTCATCCCGACGCTCGTCGGGAAGGACATGCCGCGCGGCTCTGAAAAGAGCGGGCGGGAGATGTCCTGTGGCGTCATGCAGCGTCAACCTTGAGAGCCGCGCCAGAAAAAGCTGCGCGGCCGCGTCCCGCCGGTGTGCCGACGGACAGGTCCGGTTAGCATTGCGCCGACCGCTCCGCAACCGTCCGTGACACGGGCGTGGTTTAAACAGCGTTAACCATGGCTGGCCGATGATGCTATTCGATGACGGTGATCACGGCAAAGATGAAGCGGGCGGGGCTGTTGGCCGGGATCGCCGTGGCGGTGGTCACTTCGCTGGCGCTGCTCGGCGGCGTGGTCCGTCCCGGCGGGCATGACCTTGGCAAGGCGCTAGTCGGTGAGGCGCGTCAGACGGCGCTGACGCTCGACCTGCCGCAAGCCGTCGCCGACGTGCCGGTCAGCCAGGCGCGGCTGCCGGGGCGGCCGATCGTCCTGATCGATCCCGGCCATGGCGGTCACGACCCGGGCGCAATCGCGGTCTCGGGCAAGGTCCAGGAAAAGGCGCTGACGCTGGCGCTTGCGACCGAACTGCGCGACCTGCTGGTGGCGCGCGGTCGGGTGCGGGTGGCGATGACCCGGCGCGACGACCGCTATTTGACGCTCGATCAGCGGCCCGATCTCGCCCGGCGGCTCGGCGCGGCGCTGTTCGTGTCAGTGCATATGGACCATGCGCCCAACCCGCTGGCGCGCGGGGTGACCATCTATTCGCTGTCAGACGTCGCCTCCGATGCCGAAGCGGCGCGCTTCGCGGCGGTCGAGAACCGGGCCGGCGGCGGCCTGACCAGCGAGCCCGACGGTTCGGTCCGCGCGCTGCTGTCCGACCTGGCGGTGCGCGGGCAGATGGAGGACAGCGCGGCCTTCGCCCAGCGCCTCGTCCGCCGCGCGTCCGGCCCGGTCCTGCTCCGCCCGCGCCCGCACCAGTTCGCCGCGTTCCACGTGCTGAGGCGCGCGGACACGCCGGCGGTGCTGGTCGAGGCCGGCTATATCAGCAATGTCGACGATGAGGCGGCGCTGGTGACGGCCAAGGGCAGGGCGCCGCTCGTCCTGGCGCTGGCGCAGGCGATCGAGGCCGATCTGGCGGTGCGTCGCTAATCCTTTGCGCGGGCAGCGCGGTTCGCTAGACGGGCCGCAATGCTCAACCTCCCGACCCTGCGTATGCCCACCCTCCGGCGCCCGAGCTTCGCCTTTCTCGACCGGCTGCCGGACATGGTCGCGTTCAACGATCGCGCCCACGCTCGGCTCGACCCGATCTTCGCGCGGACCTGGGTGCGCTGGCTGAGCTATGCCGCCAGCGCGCTGTTCCTCGTCTTTGCGGTCACCTGGCTCTATTTCTCGGCCGGACTGCCGAGTTCCGAGAAGCTGATGGCCTATCAGTCCGCGCTGCCGACCAATGTCCGTGGCTATGACGGCGACCCGATCGGCACCTTCGCGCGCGAGCGGCGGGTCGAGCTGGCCTTCGACGAATATCCGCCCTTGGTCGTACACGCCTTCATCTCGGCCGAGGACAAGACCTTCTTCTCGCACGGCGGGATCGATTATCCCGGACTGGCCGGGGCGGTGTTCGACTATGGCGTCAAGAAAGCGACCGGCGGGGCGCGGGCGCGCGGCGGATCGACGATCACGCAGCAGGTCGCCAAGCATCTGCTCGGCGACGACGAATATTCGGTCAAGCGCAAGATCCGCGAGGCGATCCTCGCCTTCCGCCTCGAATCGACCCTGTCGAAGCCGCAGATCCTCGAAATCTACCTCAATTCGATCTTTCTCGGCCGCAATGCCTATGGCGTGCAGGCCGCGTCGCGCGCTTATTTCGACAAGGATGTCGCCGACCTGACGCTACCAGAGGCGGCTTATCTGGCGGTGCTGCCCAAGGCACCGTCGAATTACGACCCGATCCGGGCGACCGAAAAGGCGCTGATGCGGCGCAACTATGTGCTGCGCGAGATGCTGGCCAACGGCTACATCAGCCAAGCGCAGCATGACGAGGCCAAGGCGACGGGGCTCGGCACCATCCCTTATGGCTCGAACGCCCGCATCCATGAGGCAGGCGGCTATTTCATGGAAGAAGTCCGCCGCGAGCTGCTCCGCAAGTTCGGCGAGAAGGCCGAGAATGGCCCGAACAGCGTCTATGCCGGGGGCTTGTGGGTGCGCACCTCGATGAACCCGGTGATGCAGGACGCCGCCGCCAACGCACTGCGCGACGGGTTGGCCCAGTTCGACGGCGGACGCGGTTGGATCGACCCCAAGATCGAGCTCGACATGAACCGCGACTGGCGCGGGCAGTTGCTGGCGACCTCGCTTGGCACCGGCTTTGCCGACTGGTCGAAGGCGGTGGTGCTGTCACGCGAAGGCGGTGGCGCATCGATCGGGCTGCCGGACGGATCGACCGGGATCCTCCCGGCCTCGAACGCGGTTCAGCCCAAGCGCGGTGTCGGCGGCGCGGCGTTCACCTACCTGCGTCGCGGGATGGTGGTGATCGTCAAGAAGGTCGGCACCAACCTCTTTGCGCTGCGCTCGATCCCCGAGGTCGGCGGCGGCATGGTCGCGCAGGAAGTGCGCACCGGCCGCGTGCTGGCGATGCAGGGCGGGTTCGACGTGATCGGCTCGTCCTATAACCGCGCGACTCAGGCGTGGCGCCAGCCGGGCTCGGCGTTCAAGCCGATCGTCTATGAAACCGCGTTGGAGAATGGCCTGACCCCGGCAACGATCCTCGTCGACGCGCCGTTCTGCGTTTATCAGGGCGCGGGCCTGGGCAACAAATGCTTCAAGAATTTTGACGCGAGCTATGCCGGTTCCAAGACGATGCGGTGGGGCGTCGAGCAGTCGCGCAAC
>NZ_JANMWY010000033.1:0-2683 GCF_031380695.1 Sphingomonas sp.
TGGTCGCTGCGTTCGATGCGGTCGCCGCTAACGAGCAGTTCTGGACCGGCCTCGAATCACCGTTCCTCGAAACGCGCCTGCTCGCGCTCGCCCCGGCCGAACATGCGCGCGAAGTCGACGAGGATTATCTCGACGACATCGCCGCCGCCTTCGGTTCGGTGATTGATGCCAAAAGCCACTTCACCGCCGGCCATTCCGCCCGCGTCGCCGATCTGGCGGGGCGGATCGGTGCCGCCATGGGCGTGCCTCCGTCCCGCCGCCGCTGGATCCACCGAGCCGCCCTGCACCACGACATCGGCAAGCTCGGCGTCGCCAACTCGATCCTCGACAAGCCCGGCCCGCTCGACGATCGCGAATGGGTGACGATGCGCGACCATGCGGTCCATACCCAGGCCATCCTCGGGCGCGTCGGGGTGCTCGCCGACATGGCCCCGATCGCCGCCGCGCATCACGAACGGATCGACGGGACCGGCTATCCGCTGGGCCTCAAGGATCACCAGATCCGCCGCGAAACCCGGATCATCACGGTGTGCGATTATTACGACGCTCTCAGCTCGGACCGCCCCTACCGCGCGTCGCTGTCGCGCGCCGACACGATGGCGATCATCGCCGCCGACGTCGGCACCGCGATCGACGGCGATTGCTACGAAGCGCTCTGCGCGCTGGTGTAAGCGCGGCCGTCCGCTCCCGACCACAAAAAAAGGCCCGCCGAAGCGAGCCCTTTTGCGGCGCGACGAACCCGGCAGCTTACGCCGCCAGCGCCTCATCCTCGTCGTCGCCCATCACCGGGCCGCTGTCCTGGCCCTTGGCGCTGACGTCGCGATCGACGAATTCGATGATCGAGATTTGCGCCGAGTCCGACAGGCGGATGCCCGCCTTGACGATGCGGATATAACCACCCGCGCGGTCGGCATAGCGCGTCGCCAGCACGTCGAACAATTTGACCAGCTGGACATCGTCCATCAGCTTCGCCTGCGCCAGCCGCCGGTTCGACAGCCCGCCCTTCTTGGCCAGCGTCACCAGTTTCTCGACATAGGGCCGCAACTCCTTCGCCTTGGCCGTGGTCGTGGTGATCTGCTCATGCTTGATCAGCGCCGCCGCCATGTTGCGGAACAGGGCGGTGCGGTGGGCGGAGGTCCGCTGCAGCTTGCGATGGGCATTGCGGTGACGCATGGTCTGTTCCTTCGTTCGTCGGGCAGCCGTATCAGGCACTGCCAGCCAGGCGGGCTTCACGGGAGCCGCCCCATATCCCAAAAGCAACGGCGGAGCCTGAAGCCCCGCCGTGCCCGGCTCCTCAACCCGATCCGCCCGCGAAAGTCAATCCGCCGCCGCCTCGCGCTCTACCTCCGCCTCGCGCATCCGCCGGATATTCCTGATCTTCCACAGGATGCTCTCGCCCACCTCGTCCATCGTCCTGACGCGCGGCATCCACGGCTTGCGCTGCTTGTCCGGCCGCCGCCCCATCGCCAGGATGCGCAGCGCGTCGTCGACGCTCACCGCCGGCCCGGCGTCGATCAGCGGGTCGATCGCGTCGCGGTCGCCGTCCGCCATCCCCGACGGGTCGAACATCCGGCACGCCGCCCCGACCAGCGCCATCTCGACCCGCGCCAGCCCGCATTCCATCGCCTCCTCCCACCGCGCCCGGAATGCCTCGTCGCGCGCCCGCCGTTTGTAGAAACCGGCCATGCTCGCCCCCGCCGCCCGCGCCGCCAGCGTTACATTGGCACTGGCCGCCAGCATGTCGAGAAATCGCTCCTCTGCGTCGGGGGTCAGGCGCGGCCCGGGCCGCTCAATCCGCGCCTGGCGATGATTGCCGCGCGGCGCGGTCCCGGCGGCGATCTCGCTCGCCATCAGCGCCGCCGACCGCTCCGCCCGCCAGGCGTCGATCGTCGCCGCCCACGCCACCGCAAAGCCCGCCACCGACCGCCGCCGCTTCTGCGCCCCGCGGCTCGTTACCCCGGCGCCCGCCGCCGCCGCGACCACGCTCCCCGTCCGCCGCAGCCCGGCCAGGAACGCTGCCTCCCACACCGCTGTCACCGCCCACGCTCCTCCATCGATCCACATTCATCTAACCCATCTGGTTATCGGTAGGAAAGTGCTTTCGGCACCGCGCGCACCCTTACGACCCGCTGGCCATCCGCTCCGGGCTGTGGGACAAGGCTGGTTGTCACCGTCGCCACCATCGGGGAGATTATCATGAGCATGTTCGATTCCATCCTCGGCCAGATCGAGGGCAGTTCGACCGTTGCCAATCTCGCGGCCAAGGTCGGTCTCACCCCTGAACAGGTCGAAAGCGCTGTTGCCGCGCTCGGTCAGGCGCACACCGCGCCGGGCGACACCGTCACCACCGCTGCCGATCAGACCGGCCTGCCGACCGACAAGCTTCAGGAAATCATCGGCCACATCGGCGGCGAAGGCTCGCTTGGCAGCTTCGCCGCGATGCTCGGCGAAAGCGGCGTCGCCGGCGGCCTGCTGGGCAAGCTGTCGGGCATGTTCGGCGCGAAGGACTAACGCCCGGCTGATGTGCGAAGAGGGGCGCCACATCAGTCGCTGGGGCCTGGTCGCCTGGGCCGCCTCGGCCGCGCTGTTCCCGCTGTTGTACGGGGCGACTTTTTACCCCGATGCCCATTCGGATTTCTTCACGCTGTGGTTCAGCGGGAACATGATCGGCCGGCCGGAATTG
>NZ_JANMWY010000037.1:0-4999 GCF_031380695.1 Sphingomonas sp.
CCGCTCGCTTCACCCTCCTTGAACCGTTCGAACGCGCGGTCGACCCAAATCGCATAGCCGGCGTGCCGCTTGATGTTGTTTTCATAGTCGACGACCGTGTTGAACGGTGCCGCGCCCTTGCCGCTGGCCAGCGTCGGATAATCCGCCTGGAAGCCGAAGAAATGGTTGAGCGGCTGGACCTTGGTCAGGTTCAGGATTTGCGGGCCGAGGCCCTCGAGCGAATCCTTGGTCGAGAAGTCGAACACGTCATAGGCGAGCTGGTCGGTCGGATCGAGCGCGGCGCGGTCGATCGCGTGGAGCCGGTCGAGCATCGCCTGCGCCTGCGCCCGTTCGGCGTCGTAATAGGCATCGCTGATATAGTCGCCGAAGCGGTCGGCATAGCGCAAATCGCCGCGGTACAGGCCATAGATCGGGCTCAGCTTGAGCGTCGCCTCATCGTCGTCCTTGAAAATCTGAAACAGTTTCTCGTGCGGGCTTGGCACCGGCGCGGCGGCGGGCGTCATCGCGACTGCCAGCGGAGCAGCGACCGCCCTCGGCTTCGTCGCGCAGCCTCCCAGCGCCAGTGACAAAGCCGTGCCGCAAACGAAGATCGAACCGCGCATTTCATGCCTCTGTATGGAAGAAATTGTTGCCGGTGCGAAAGGGGCGTCGCGGTCATCCCGCAACGCCCCTTCGATCAACGGTGTGCTCTGGTCTACCAGAAGAAATTGCGGATCACTTCAATCACCCGACCCGAGTAGATGTCGACCAGCACCGCGTCATCGTAATAGCGGACCCACCGATACGGCCCATAGACCGGCGGCAGACGATATTCATAGGGATCGTCGAGCCAATAGTTCGACCGATAATAGCCCGAGTACATGGTGTAGCCGATGCTCAGCGGGCGATAGCCATAGCCGAACGGGTCGTAATAATTGCCCAGTCGGAACACGAACCGGTTCTGGCTGCGATAACTCCGCCAGTCATAGCGGCGATCATTGTGCCAGTGGTTGGTCCAGCGCCGATCGTCGTGATGATGTCCGTTCCAGCGGGGGTCGTCGCGGCCGGTCCAGTTGCCATCGCGGTGGCCATCACGGCGCGGATCGCCAACGCTTCCCTCGCGCAGTGTGCCCGGATTGCGTCCGTCGCGGCGACCTTCCCAGCGATGGTCGGTCGTGCCGCCGTTGGGCACGCCGTTGGGCGCAATAACGACTCCGGCACCGACCGGGGCAGTCCAGCCGTCGGCTTCGGGCGTGCGGACATGATCGCCCCAGCGGGTCGGGCGCTGCGGAGTGGGCTGCTCGCCGCCGCCAACAGCCTGCTCGCGCCGTTCGCGCCAGCGGGCGACCGCCGCCGGATCGACCGCCTGACCAGCGTTGCCGATATTACCGCCGTTCGCGCCATTGCCGCTGTTCCAGCCGCCGCGCTGCCCGCGACCCTGCCAGCCGCCACCACCGTTTTCGACTTGCGGGGCCGATCGCCGGTCGATGATCTGCGGCGGTGCCTGCCGTTCAACCATCGGGGCGGCGGCAGGCGCCGGAGCGGATGCTTCGGGCCGTTCAGCTTCCTGGCGACGCTCGGCGCGATCCTCGCGCTCGGCTGACCGATTGCCCTCGTCACGACCCATCCGCTGGGCCAGCGCGGGCGTCGCCGCACTCGCCAGCAACAGCATCAACATCACCTTGCGCATGGCAACTCTCCGATCGACTCAGGACCTTCACTTCGGTCCGTTAGATCGACTTTCATCCACGGCGGGTGAAGCGCCGCTGAATGCCCCGGTCGGCGAATTGACAGGTTTCGCGGGTTGCTCGGCTGCAGCCGGCGCACTCGCCTCTGCCGCCCGCATGATTGCCTTGCGGATGCGCGGCGTCGCACCGCACGGGCACAGGTTGGGGATGGCGTCGATCTGCTCGTCGCTCGGCCGCGGACTGGCCTTGAGCAGCGCGGCGATCGCCATGATAAAGCCGGGATCGCAAAAGCCGCACTGCGTCACCTGCTCCGCCGCCCACGCCTGCTGGACCGGATGAGCGCGGCCTTCCGACAACCCCTCGATGGTCGTGACGTCGGCCCCTTCGAGCGCGGCGATGCTGACCGAGCAGCTCATCACCGCGCGCCCGTCGACGATCACCGTGCACGCCCCGCAGTCGCGGCTGTCGCAGCCATATTTGGTACCGGTCAGGTTGGACGCATCGCGCAGCGCCCACAGCAGGGGCGTCTCGGGATCGAGCTTGTAGTGGATCGCCTCGCCGTTGACGGTCATGCTAGTCATCGTCGCGACCTAGCGCGGGCGGGCAACTTGCAAAAGAGCGCGCGGCCCGGAATGAGCGCGGCATGGCACGGATCGACACGGCGCTGGGCGCGATCGGAGTGGCGGAAGCGGGGGCGGGCGGGGTGCCGCTGGTCTTCCTCCACGGCGTCGGTTCCGACAAGTCGGCGTGGGCGGGACAGGTCGCATATTTCGGAGGGAGCCGCCGCACCATCGCGCTCGACTATCCCGGCTATGGCGAGAGCGACCCATCGTCTGCTGGGGAAGATGCCCCACACGATCGCTTCGCCGCCGTGATCCTCGCCGCGCTCGCTGCGCTCGGGGTCGGCCGGTTTCACCTGTGCGGCCTGTCGCTCGGCGGAATCGTCGCCATCGCCATCGCCCACCGCGCACCCGCGCGCACTGCTTCCCTGATCCTCGCCAATACGTTCGCGGTTCACCCGGACGGTACGGCAATCCGTGACCGCTCGGTTGCCGCCAGCAGCGACATGGCGGTACTGGCCCGCGCCCGCGTTCCCGCCCTCCTCGCCCCCGATCCGGACCCGGCGCTGGTTGCCGACTTGGTCGCCGTGATGGCGCGGATCGACCCCGCCGCCTTCCGCCTGGGCTCCTCCGCCGTCTGGCCCGCCAATCAGCGCGATCGCGCCGCCGCCATCGCCGCGCCGACGCTTGTGCTGTGCGGCGCCGAGGACCGCGTCACCCCGCCCGCGCTGAGCGACGCCCTCGCCGAACTCATCCCGCATGCCCGGCGCGTCGACATCCCCGCTGCCGGCCATCTCCCCAACCTCGAGCAGCCCGCCGCGTTCAACGCCGCGCTCGACGCCTTCCTCGCCGACCTTGCGCCGGCCTGAAGAGCTTCCTACCCCGCCGCCATGGCCGTTCCCGCTCCGTCCGCAGACCTGCTCCCGGCTGGTGCCGCGCTGGCTGACAACCGGCTCGACGTCGCCGAGCAACTGCTGCGCGCCCACCTCAAGGCCGACCCGTTCGATGTCCACGCGATCCGCATGATGGCCGAACTTGCCGCGCGGCTGGGGCGGATGAAGGATGCCGAGAACCTGTTGCGCCGGGCCATCGAGATCGCGCCCGATTTCACGCCTGCCCGCGGCAACCTCGCCCTGATCCTGAACCGCACCGGCCGCTATGCCGAGGCGCTCGGCCTCGTCGACACCATCTTCGAACAGGAGCCGGACGAGCTAAGTCACCAGAATTTGAAGGCCGCGATCCTCGGGCGGTTGGGCCGGTTCGACGAGGCGATTGCGCTCTATCGCAGTGTCCTAGAACGCGCCCCGCACCAGCCCAAGCTGTGGCTCAGCCTCGGCACGATGCTCAAGACGATCGGCCAGCAGGCCGAATCGGTCGCCGCCTATCGCGCGGCGCTGCGGCTGCAGCCGACGCTGGGCGAATTGTGGTGGAGCCTGGCCAACCTCAAGACGGTCAGGTTCGACGCCGCCGACATCGCCGCGATGCAGGGTGCGCTGGCCGACCCGTCGATCACCCCCGACGACCGCCTCCACCTCGACTTCGCGCTGGGCAAGGCGATGCACGATGCGAAAGACCATGCCGCCGCCTTCGCTCATTATCAGGCGGCGAACCGGCTGCGGCTGGAGACCCAGCCCTATCGCCGCAAGGAAATCACGGCGACGGTCGACCGCACCATCGCCGCAGTGACCGCCGATCTGTTCACGCCCGATCGCGGCGGCGCCACTGCGAACGACCCGATCTTCGTGCTCGGCATGCCCCGCGCGGGATCGACGCTGGTCGAACAAATCCTTGCCAGCCATCGGGCGATCGAGGGCACGGGCGAGCTGCCCGACCTGCCGGCCATCGCTCGCACCATCGATCGTTACCCCGGCGCGCTGGCTACGCTTACGCCCGACCAGCGCCACGCCCTCGGCGAGGATTATCTCTCTCGCGCCGCGCCGCAGCGGCAGAGCGACCGGCCCCGCTTCGTCGACAAGCTGCCCAACAACTGGCTCCATGTCCCGCTAATCCTGGCCATCCTGCCGAACGCCACGATCATCGACGTCCGTCGCTACCCGGTCGCCTGCTGCCTCGCCAATTACCGCCAGCATTTCGCGCGCGGACAGGCGTTCACCTATGATTTGACCGATGTCGGCACCTATTATGCCGACTACGTCCGCCTGATGGCGCACGTCGATGCGGTCGCGCCGGGGCGGGTACACCGGGTGACCTACGAGCGGCTGGTCGAGGACAGCGAGGCCGAAATCCGCGCGCTGATCGCCGCCTGCGACCTGCCGTTCGACGCCGCCTGCCTGACCCAGCACCGCACCGAACGCGCTATTCGCACCCCTTCGAGCGAGCAGGTTCGCCAGCCGATCTACCGCGATGCGCTCGACGAATGGCGGCCCTATCAGCCATTCCTCGACGAACTATTCACCGCGCTCGGCCCGGTAATCGACGCTTACCCTACGGCACCCGTAACATTTGCGCCACGCTCGTAGCGAAAGTGTCGGCGGAGCCATCTGGTCGATTGACGAGTATCGATTGCAGTCCCAGCGTCGCCGCCCTGACCAAGGGGAAACCAATGCTCGACGGTATGCTGCGTAAATCCGCGTTTGGACTGTTGGCCTCGACGGCTCTCGTCGGCCCGGCCTTCGCCCAAAGCGGCGTCAACGACACAGCGCCCGCGCCGACCGCTGCGGCGGCTCAGGACGGTACCACCCCCGACTCGACCGAAATCATCGTCACCGCTCAAAAGCGCGAAGAGAATCTGTCGCGTGTGCCGATCTCGAT
>NZ_JANMWY010000049.1:0-9709 GCF_031380695.1 Sphingomonas sp.
CGATGCGGCACATCGTCCTGTCGATCGACCTGACCGCGTTCGGCGGATCCGCGCTGACGGCGGATATCGACGTGCCAAAGGATGGCGTCGGGGCGAGCGGCGCGGGCGGAATTCCGGTAACCTATGTCCCGGCGCGCAACATGGTGTTCCTCAGCCTGGCGCTGGCGTGGGCCGAGTCGGCGGGCGCGCGCGACCTGTTCGTCGGGGTCAATGCGCTCGACTATTCGGGCTATCCCGATTGCCGCCCCGAGTTCATCGCGGCGTTCCAGGCGCTGGCCAATCAGGCAACGCGGGTTGGAGTTGAAGGGGGCGGCTTCACGATCCATGCACCGTTACAGCATCTGACCAAGGCCGATATTGCACGGGAAGCGGCGCGGCTGGGGCTCGACGCGGCAGAAAGCCATAGTTGCTATGATCCGGCGGCGGATGGTGGAGCATGCGGGCTGTGCGATGCGTGCCGGCTGCGCGAGAAGGGCTTCGCCGAGGCCGGACTGCCCGACGCGACGCGCTACGCGGTGCGATGACCTACGCGGTGAAGGAGATTTTCCTCACGCTGCAGGGCGAGGGGATGCAGGCGGGGAGCCGGGCGGTGTTCCTGCGTTTTGCCGGGTGCAACCTGTGGTCGGGGCGCGAGGCGGACCGGGCGAGTGCGGTATGCCGTTTTTGCGATACGGACTTCGTCGGGACCGACGGACCGGGGGGCGGCAAGTTCGCCGATGCCGCGGCGCTCGCCGATCGGGTTGCGGCGCTGTGGGGCGCGGGTGAGCAGGCGCGGCTGGTGGTGATCACTGGCGGGGAGCCGATGCTGCAGCTCGATGCGGCGCTGCTGGATGCGTTGCACGAACGGGGGTTCCGGGTGGCGATGGAGAGCAATGGGACGATCGCCGCGCTGCCGGGGATTGACTGGCTGTGCATCAGTCCCAAGGCGGGCAGCGTGGTGGTGCAGCGGTCGGGCGATGAATTGAAGCTGGTGTGGCCGCAGGACGGGATCGACCTGGATGCGATCGAGGAGTGGGATTTCGACCATCATCTGGTCCAGCCGATGGATGGACCGGATCGCGCGGCGGTGGTCGATGCGGCGATCGCGCTGGTCATGGAACGGCCCAGATGGCGGCTGACACTGCAGGCGCACAAGATGGCCGGCTTGCCCTGAGCCAATGAAAAAGGGGCCACCGGTCGCCCGGCAGCCCCTCGATCGTTCCAGCCAGCCCGAAGGCCGACCGGACGCCATTACATGGCGTTGGTGGTGGTGTTGGTCGTCGTCGTCGTCGAATTCATCGACATGTTCGAATCGGCGGCCATGTTGTCACCGGCGTTCATGCCGGCGTCGACGGCGGTCGTGTCATTGGTCGTGACAGTCTCGGTCGTCATGTTGGTATCGACGTTCATGGTATTCTCGGTGGTGGTCTTGCTGCTGCAAGCAGACACCGCGAGGGCCGCACCAGCGACCAGGATCAGAGCACGCATTCAGAAACTCCCTTGATTATAAGATTTGCCGCAGGGTCCCCCGCCGCACAAACCATGGGGACATTAGTCGAAAAGGCGGTTGCGCCTCAAGTGACTTTGCAAGCTTGTCCTAAAATGTTCAAAAAGATGGGAAGTTCCCTCTCCAGAGCCTTATCCAGGGCAGATATTTCTTGCTGGACACCCAGCGTCTTGAGGCTGGTGACGCCATATTCGCGAATTCCGCACGGGACGATTCCGCCGAAATGCGCGAGGTCGGGGTCAAGGTTGATCGAGAACCCGTGGAGCGTGACCCAGCGCTTCACCCGCACGCCGATGGCGGCGATCTTGGCCTCGTCCGCGCCATAACCGACCCACAGCCCGATCCGCCCCGGCTCGCGCCGCGCGATGACGCCGAGCCGGCCGAGCGCGGCGATCAGCCAGCCTTCGAGCGAATGAACGAAATGGCGAATATCGCGACCGCGCGCGTCGAGGTCGAGCATAAGATATCCGACCCGCTGGCCGGGGCCGTGATAGGTGTAGCGGCCGCCGCGACCGGCCTTGAACACCGGGAAGCCGGCAGGATTCATCAGCTCGGCCGGGTCGGCGCTCGTCCCGGCGGTGAACAGCGGTGGATGCTCGACCAGCCATATCAGCTCGCGGGCCATGCCGGCCCGGATCGCTGCGGCGCGCGTCTCCATCGTTGCGAGCGCGTCCGGGTAAAGGGTCAGCCCTTGGCTGACGCGCCATTCGGGAAGCAGCCGGTCCATCGATCGGCCATGCCGCTGCACGCGCGGCGCGGCAAGGCCGATTGCCACTCGGCGGGGCGGGCCGCTAGGAGGAGCGCCGAGCGAGGGAGACGTGCGTGGCGAAATTGTCGATATCGAAGGCGTGGGACGAGACCAGCGCCTTTGTGGCGGGGGAGCTTCGCCTGCTGGCGCCGCTGGCGCTGGCGCTGCTGTTCCTGCCGGGAGTCGTGGCCCAGATTGCGGCGCCGCCGCCCAAGGTCGGGATGGCGGATGCGTCGCCGCTGTCGCTGGTGCTGTTTTTCGCCAGCGCAGTGCTGGGAGTAATCGGGCAGCTGGCGATCGCGCGGCTGGCGCTGGGCCGTCGCGAGCGGTTGGGCAATTCGATCCGTCAGGCGGCGCGGCGGGCGCCGGCCTATATCGGCGCGGTGTTCCTGTTCGCCTTGCCTTTCTCGCTGCTGCTGGCCCTGCTGTACCCGCCGATGCAGGCTGCGGTGGTGAGGGGCAATCGCGGGATGGCACTGATCTTCGCGCTGGCAACGCTGGTGGTGCTGGTAGCGTTTATCATCGCCTTCAGCCGTTTCCTGCTAAGCGGGCCGGTTGCGGCAGTGGAAAGCGGCGGGCCCGTGGCGATCCTGAAGCGCGGCCTGACGCTGACGAAGGGCCAGGTCCTGCGCTTGCTGGGCGCGGTGTTGCTATTCATCATCGGCGGGGAAGTCGCCAGTTATGCGGTCGAGGTTGCAGTCGGATCGGTGGTGACGCTGCTGCTTGGCCCGCCCGAGCCGCTGACGCTGCCACTGCTGATCATCGCGAGCGCAACCGGGGCGGTGCAGGCGGCGATCCTGTCACTGTTCTCGATCCTCTTTGCGCGGCTCTATGCTCAGCGCGTCGCGGTGGCGGCCTGAGTCCTCAGCAGCGGGATGTGCGACGCACAGTCGAGCGGCAGGACACCAGCGAGGCGTGGGTCGGCGAACTGCTCGATCGCGCGCCCGATGGCAGTGAAGCCGGCGCAGCGATAGGCCGCGAGCGCGGCGGGATGATCGAGCGTGCAGGTGTGGACGTGGACGCGGGTGACGTCGGGACGCCAGGCGCGGGTGATCGCCTCAGCCAGAAGCCAGCGGCCGTGACCGTGGCCGGCGAGTGCGGGGACGAGGCCGAGGAAGGCGAGCTCGCATTCGTTGGCGGTGCGAAAGTCGAGCTCGAGCATCCCGACGTCCTGATTCGCTGCGTCGACCACGGCAAACAGCTCGACTGAATCGTCATGCACGATTGCGCATAAATCCGTATCGCTCATCACTAGCCGCGAGAACCATAGCCAAGGTGCGCCGACGAGGCGGAACAAGGTGCGGTATTCATTGGGGGCGATGGCCAGGCGCCGGTCAAGGCGAAGCGGGGAAGGCGGCAGCGCCATGTCCGCAGGAAATGCGTGCATCTCGAGCATCGTGACGACGGCCGCCAGCTGCTCCGCCGCGACCGGCGTCAGGCTCATGACCAGCTGGCAAGCGGCGGCAGGCTCATGAGAATCGCGTCGATGTTGCCGCCGGTCTTGAGCCCGAACAGCGTGCCGCGGTCGTAGAGCAGGTTGAACTCGACGTAGCGGCCACGGTATTCGAGCAGTTGCTGCCGTTCATCTTCGGTGAAGGGCTGGTGCATCCGTCGCCGCACGATCGCCGGGAAAATGTCGAGGAACGCCTCGCCGACATCGCGGGTGAAGGCGAAATGACCGTCGAAATGATCTTCGAGCCGGTCAAAGAAGATACCGCCGACGCCGCGTGCGACCTGGCGGTTGGGCAGCCAAAAATAATCCTCGGCCCATTTCGAGAAGCGCGGGTAAAAAGTCGGGTCGTGCGCGGCACAGGCGGCGCGCAGGCGGGCGTGGAACGCGAAGGTGTCCTCGGCGATTGGAAGTGCCGGATTCAAATCCGCGCCGCCGCCGAACCAGCGCCGCGTGGTCGACAGGAAGCGGCAGTTCATATGGACTGCAGGGACATGCGGGTTGGCCATGTGCGCGACCAGGCTGATGCCGGTGGCGAAGAAGCTGCGATCGCTCTCCGTGCCGGGGATCGAAGCGGCGAATTCGGGGGAGAGTTGTCCGCCGACGGTCGAGACGTTGACGCCGACTTTTTCGAACACCTGGCCGTTCATCTGCCCGCGCACGCCGCCGCCACCGTGGGAGCCGTCATCCTCGGTGCGATCCCATGGAATGTAGGTGAACGCGGCGTCGGAACCGGCCTCGCGCTCGATTGCCTCGAATTCGTCGGTGATCCGGTCGCGGAGGGATTCGAACCAGGTTCGGGCGGCGGCTTGCTGTTCGTCGAGTGGCTTCATGGCAGGGCGTTCGTCTGGCGCAGCGCCTCACCGAGCGCAAGGGCGGCGGCGGTGGCGAGGTTGAGCGAGCGGACTTCGCAGCGGATCGAGATGCGCAGGGCGAGAGCGCAGTCGGCGGCGACGGCAGCCGGGACTCCCGCGCTTTCCTTGCCGATAAGGAGGATGTCGGCGGGGTCGAACGCTGCCTCATAGAGCGAAGCCCTGCCTTGCGTGGTTAGCAGCACGAGTCGGCCGGGCCGGGCGGCGCGGAATGCGGCCCAGTCCGCATGGCGGGCTACCTCGACCTGGTCGATATAGTCCATTGCGGTGCGGCGGACGCGGGCGTCGTCCCACGCAAACCCCATCGGCTCGATCAGGTCGACCGCCACGCCCAGGCACGCGCCGAGCCGCAGGACGGCGCCGACATTGCCGGCGATTTCGGGTTGATAGAGCGCGATACGCATGCGCATCGAGCTACCGCATGGCGGGCTTTGACGGCAAGTCGCACCGACGCTTGCTTTTTCGCGTTTGCATCACGCGGCCGAGACGCTATCAGGCGCGCCATCGCTCCGGCCGTTCCGGACGCGAGCCGGTTATTGCGCCCGTTTCCAAGCGGGCGAGGTCTTAAGGGTGAGCATGGCCACGCTGGAACAACAGTCTCATGACGCGCCGCCCGACGACGGTGTGCGCCGCCGCGACTTCCTCAATGTCGCCGCGGTCAGCGTTGCCGGGGTCGGCGCGGTTGCCGCAGTGGTGCCGCTGCTGACGCAGATGGCGCCGTCGGCCGACGTGCTGGCGATGGCCTCGGTCGAGGTCGATATCTCGAAGATCCTGCCGGGCCAGGCGATCAAAACCAGCTGGCGCAAGCAGCCGGTGTTCATCCGCAACCTGATGCCCAAGGAAATCGCCGAGGCCAATGCGGTCGACGTGTCGACCCTGCGCGATCCGCAGACACTGGCCCAGCGGACCAAGCCGGGGCACGCCAACTGGCTGATTACGATGGGGGTTTGCACCCACCTCGGCTGTATCCCGCTGGGCACAGGCGAGGGTGAGAATCGCGGGCCGTTCGGCGGCTATTTCTGCCCGTGCCACGGCTCGGCCTACGACACCGCCGCGCGCATCCGAAAAGGCCCGGCGCCGAAGAATCTCGCGGTGCCGGAGTATGTGTTTTCGTCACCGACCCTCGTCAAGATCGGCTAAGGAAGAGCATCGTCATGAGCTTCGGCTGGGCCAAACCATATGAACCCAAGGGCAATTTCTCGCGCTGGCTGGACCAGCGCCTGCCTTTGCCGCGACTGGTCTATGGGTCGCTCGGCGGCGGCTATCCGGTACCGCGCAACCTCAACTATGCGTGGAATTTCGGCGTCCTTTCCGGGTTGATGCTGACCATCCAGATCATCACCGGCATCGTGTTGGCGATGCATTATTTCGCGACGGCTGACGGCGCATTCAACAGCGTCGAGAGCATCATGCGCGACGTCAATTCGGGCTGGCTGCTGCGGTATGCGCACGCCAACGGCGCAAGTTTCTTTTTCGTCGCGGTCTATGTTCATATCTTTCGCGGGCTCTATTTCGGCTCGTACAAGGCACCCCGCGAGCTGATCTGGATGCTCGGGCTGGTCATTTATTTGCTGATGATGGCGACCGCGTTCATGGGCTATGTGCTGCCGTGGGGCCAGATGAGCTATTGGGGTGCGCAGGTCATCACCGGCTTCTTCTCCGCCTTTCCGATCGTCGGCGAGCCGCTGCGCATCTTCCTGCTGGGAGGCTATGCGCCCGACCAGTCGGCGCTCAACCGTTTCTTCTCGCTTCACTATCTGCTGCCGTTCGTGATCGCGGGCGTGGTTATTCTGCACATCTGGTCGCTGCACATTCCGGGGTCCAACAACCCGACCGGAGTCGACGTGAAGACCGAGCAGGACACACTTCCGTTCCATCCGTTCTACACGGCCAAGGACGGCTGGTTCCTCAGCGCGTTCCTGATGCTCTATTGCGCGTTCATCTTCTTCATGCCGAATTCGCTCGGACACCCCGACAATTATATCCCGGCCAACCCGCTGTCGACGCCGGCACATATCGTTCCCGAATGGTATTTCTGGCCGTTCTACGCGATCCTCAAGTCGTTCACTGTGGATCTCATCCTGCCGGCGAAGCTGTGGGGCGTGCTGGCAATGTTCGGGTCGATCCTGCTGCTGTTCCTGCTGCCGTGGCTGGACACGTCGCCGGTGCGGTCAGGCAATTACCGCCCGCTGTTCAAGCGTTTTTTCTGGCTGCTGGTGGTTGATGTGATCCTGCTGGCGTGGGTCGGCGGCGGCAGCCCCGATCCGCTCCATGTGATGATCGGCCAGCTGGCGACAGCTTATTATTTCGCGCACTTCCTGATCATCCTGCCGCTCGTCGCGAAGATCGAGCGACCGTTGCCGCTGCCTTCGTCGATCTCGGCGTCGGTGCTGCACGGACAGGCCGCCGAAAGCGCACCCTACGGGCTGGCGACCACGCCATCGACGATGACCGGCGCCCCCGCGGCCGCCGAATAAGGATCCGACATGATTCGCAAGCTTGCCTTTCTCGTCGGCCTGGCCTTTGTCGGTGCAGTGCTGCTGGCCTTTGTCGCCAATCTGTCCGGCTTCATCTCCGATCCGCCGACGCCGACCGCCGAAAGCGCCGGGTTCCACAAGGAGCCCAAGGAGCTCGCCCTCGCCAGTAATGGGCCGTTCGGCAAATATGACCGGCAGCAGCTGCAGCGCGGCTTCCAAGTGTACAAGGAAGTCTGCTCGGCCTGCCACTCGATGAAGTTGGTGGCGTTCCGCGACTTGCGCCAGCTCGGCTATACCGAGGCCGAAGTGAAGGCGATCGCCAACAAGTGGACCGCCGAGGTTCCATCGATCAATCCGGAGACGGGCGAGGCGGCGACTCGCAAGGCGACCCCGGCCGACCATTTCCCCAGCCCGTTCGCCAATGAAACGGCGGCGCGTGCGGCTAACAATAATGCGCTGCCGCCCGACCTGTCGCTGATCACCAAGGCGCGCGAGGGCGGCGCGGCCTATGTCCATTCGCTGCTGACCGGCTATGCTCAGCAGCCGGCGGATCTGCTCAAGCGCTTCCCCGACGTGAAGACGCCGACGGGCCTGTACTACAATCCCTATTTCGCCAATCTGAACCTGGCGATGCCGCCGCCGCTGGCGAGCGACGGGCAGGTGAGCTATGCCGACGGCACCACGTCGTCGGTCGACCAGATGTCGACCGATGTTGCTGCCTTCCTGGTATGGACTGCGGAACCCAAGCTTGAGGCGCGTCACCAGGTCGGGATCGTCGTGCTGATCTTCCTATTGCTGGCGACGGTGCTGGCCTACCTCAGCTACCAGAACATCTGGGCCGAGGCGAAAGGCAAGAAACGCGCGGACTAGTTCCGGTGTCATTTTGGTTGAACCAAAATGCGGGTCTAGATTGTTTGTCTTCTGCCGTTTCCGAATCCTCAGATGATATCATCTGACTGGAAAGGCTCTAGGCACTCACGCCAGGATTGACGCGAAGGCGGCCCTTCTCTCCCGGTGGAAGGGGGGCCGTCCGCCATTTCAGGCCGGGCGTCGTCGAATCAGCACGATCGAGGTGTAGCGCATCACATCGACACCATCCTGGTTAGTCACCGTCGTTTCGGTTCGAATGCTGCCGATGTCCGGTTTGGAACGGGACGGAGTCATGCCGACGATCTTGCCGCGCACGGTAATACGGTCTCCGGGATAGACCGGCTTCAACCAGCGCAGCTCGTCGATACCGGGCGAACCGAGGCCCGCTTGCGGAGCCTGTTTGAACGAGCGGACGATGACCGACATCGCCATGGCGGCGGTGTGCCAGCCACTCGCGGCGACGCGGCCGAAATGGGTCTTGGCCGCGGCTTCGTCCGAAAGATGGAACGGTTGCGGGTCGTATTTGCGGGCGAATTCGAGCACTTCCTCGCGAGTTACGTCGTAGTGGCCAAACTCGGTCTCCTTGCCGACCTCCAAGTCCTCGAAATAAATCATCCGGCATTATCCTTTCTGCTGCACCGGCTGGTCATCGCAATGTTGTGGCGGTTAGGCTATGGTTACGGCGCTTTGGAGGAGACTTGCGCCATGGCTGCCCGCAGACCGTTCACCCTGATCGCTGCGATGCTGTTCCTGCTGATCGCGGTGGCTCATATTTATCGCCTTGTGAAGGGCTTCCCGGTAGTGATCGGTGGCTCCGCCATTCCGATGGGCGTCAGCTGGGTCGGAGTCGTCGTCGCCGGCCTGCTCGGCGTGATGCTTCTGAGGGAATCCCGACACTAGATTCGCGTGAGCGTCAGACGTTGAACTTGAAGTGGAGGACGTCGCCGTCCTTGACGACATAGTCTTTGCCTTCCTGGCGCAGCTTGCCGGCGTCGCGCGCGCCAGCCTCGCCGTTCAGCGCGATATATTCGTCATAGGCGATGGTTTCGGCGCGGATGAAACCGCGTTCGAAATCGGAGTGAATCTCACCGGCAGCCTGCGGTGCCTTGCGGCCATTTTCGAGTGTCCAGGCCCGCGCTTCCTTGGGCCCCACGGTGAAGAAGGTCAGTAGGTGGAGCAGCTCGTAGCCGGAGCGGATGACACGGGCGAGGCCGGTTTCGTGGAGCCCCATCTCCTCGAGGAAGGCAAGGCGTTCGTCCATTTCCATGGTGACGAGGTCTGCTTCGATCGCAGCGGAGACCACGACAGCATTGGCGCCCTCGGCCTTCGCCTTGGCGAAGACGGCGGCGGACAGGGCATTGCCGTCGGCGGCGTCGTCCTCGTTGACATTGCAGACGTAGAGGACGGGCTTGGCGGTGATCAGCTGGGCCTGGGCGAAGACGCGCTCCTCTTCCTCGTCCTTGGGCACGGTCAGGCGGGCGGGCTTGCCTTCGCGCAGTAGCTCAAGCGCCTGGCCAAGCACGGCGGCGGCGATCTTCGCTTCCTTGTCGCCCTGCTGGCCCTTCTTGATCAAGTTGGGAACACGCTTTTCAAGGCTTTCGAGGTCGGACAGCAGCAATTCGGTCTCGACCACTTCGGCATCGGCGATCGGATCGACCTTATTGGCGACATGCTGAATGTCGTCATCCTCGAAGCAGCGCAGGACGTGGACGATGGCATCGACCTCACGGATGTTGCCGAGGAACTGGTTGCCCAGCCCCTCGCCCTGCGACGCACCCTTCACCAGCCCGGCAATGTCGACGAAGC
>NZ_JANMWY010000084.1:0-3272 GCF_031380695.1 Sphingomonas sp.
GCGACTGGATCCGCGCTCGCGGTGACGTGGAAGAAGTTATCGCCCGCGAAACCCGCCCCGAGGATAATGGCCAACTCGGTCCGGACCGTAGCGGCGGGGTTGCCCCCTTCCCCAACGTCCGCCGCCGCGTCCTCCGCGCGCGCGCTGGCGCCAACGTCAGCCAGATGGCCTATGCCCGCCGCGGCATCATCACGCCCGAAATGGAATATGTCGCCCACCGCGAGAATCTCGGTCGCGACGCGCTTGCCCACACCATCCGTGACGGCGAGAGCTTCGGCGCCGCCATCCCCGATTTCGTCACCCCCGAATTCGTCCGCGACGAGGTCGCTCGGGGCCGCGCGATCATCCCCAACAACATCAACCACCCCGAATCCGAACCGATGGCGATCGGCCGCAACTTCCTCGTCAAGATCAACGCCAACATCGGCAACTCCGCCGTCGCGTCCGATGTCGCGGCCGAAGTCGACAAGATGGTGTGGTCGATCCGCTGGGGCGCCGACACCGTCATGGACCTCTCCACCGGCCGCAACATCCACGACACGCGCGAATGGATCATCCGCAATTCGCCCGTGCCGATCGGCACCGTTCCCATCTATCAGGCACTCGAGAAGGTCGGCGGCGTCGCCGAGGACCTCACGTGGGAGATCTTCCGCGACACGCTGATCGAGCAGGCCGAGCAGGGCGTCGACTATTTCACCATCCACGCCGGCGTCCGCCTGCCGTTCGTGCCGATGGCGGCCAAGCGCGTCACCGGCATCGTCAGTCGCGGCGGCTCGATCATGGCCAAATGGTGCCTGTCCCACCACAAGGAGAGCTTCCTCTACGAGCGGTTCGACGAGATCACCGAGATCATGAAGGCCTATGACGTCGCCTACAGCCTCGGCGACGGCCTGCGCCCCGGCAGCATCGCCGACGCCAATGACGAGGCGCAGTTCGCCGAACTCTATACGCTTGGCGAACTGACCAAGCGCGCCTGGGCACAGGACGTGCAGGTCATGATCGAGGGCCCCGGCCACGTCCCGATGCACAAGATCAAGGAGAATATGGACAAGCAGCTCGAGGTCTGCGGCGAAGCCCCCTTCTACACATTGGGGCCGCTCACCACCGACATTGCACCCGGCTATGACCATATCACCAGCGGCATCGGCGCCGCCATGATCGGCTGGTACGGCACCGCGATGCTTTGCTACGTCACGCCCAAGGAGCATCTCGGCCTGCCCGACCGCGATGACGTCAAGGTCGGGGTCGTCACTTACAAGCTCGCCGCCCACGCCGCCGACCTGGCGAAGGGCCACCCCGCCGCCCGCCTGCGTGACGACGCCTTGTCCCGCGCCCGCTTCGAATTCCGCTGGCGCGACCAGTTCCATCTGTCGCTCGACCCCGACACGGCCGAGAATTACCACGACCAGACGCTCCCCGCCGAAGGCGCCAAGACCGCCCATTTCTGCTCGATGTGCGGCCCCAAATTCTGCTCGATGAAGATCAGCCAGGAAGTCCGCGACTTCGCCAACAAGAAGGAAGCCGGCCTGCTCAACTCGACCACGGCGGAGGAAGCCGAGGCCGGCATGGCGCGCATGTCCGAAACCTACCGCGAGCACGGCAGCGAGCTCTATCTCCCCGCCGGCGAGTGATCGTCGGGTCGGCACTTCTCTCATGGCGCCGACAGGCGCACAGTGTCGCTTCCGAATCGGAGAGGAGACTTTGCCATGCGTAGCCTTGCACTTGCCCTGACTGCCGCCGCCACCCTGTCGCTGGCCACCGCGCCCGCGCTCGCCGCCCCGTGCAAGGATGCCAAAGGCAAATTCGTCAAATGCGCGCAGCCGGTGAAGGGCAAGGACGGGCGCTGTCGGGTGGCGTCCGGCCCCAACAAGGGCAAGTTCACCAAATGCTGAGATAGCGTTCGGCAAGACCAGCGCGCCGGGCCGCCCCCGACCCGGCGCAACCGCCCCCCATCCCATGCCCCCGCGTCGCGCGCGCCCCCTTCCCCCGCCGCGCCTTCGCGCGCATGATCGCGCCGTCACAGGGGGAACATCATGTCCGATTTCGTCGTCGCTGAATTTCACGCTGCCGAGGGCAAGCTCGACGAGCTCATCGCCATGCTCAAGGTCGCGCTGGTCGACACGCGCGCCTACGACGGCTGCGAAAGCCTCGACTCATGGCTCGACGAGGAGCGCGCGACGATCATCGTGACCGAGCGCTGGGTCAGCTTCGCCCATTACGACCGCTATCTCGCCTGGCGCCGCGAGACCGGCATCTTCGACGTGGTCGGCCCGCTGCTGGTCGGCGGCATCGCCGGCTTCGTCCCGCGCCACTGCACGCCGCTCGGCTGCTAGGCCGCGCGGCGCGCCCGTCGGCTAGCGCGTCAGCGCGCCGATGATCCACACCGCCGACAACAGGCCGACCGCCAGCGTCAGGGAAATCCCCAGCACCCAGCGCACGATATGCGGCTGCTCGCCGCCACTCGCTTCCTCTTCGGTCAGATGAACCTCGTCGCCGTTGCGTTCCCTGGCCAGTCCTCTCCTGTCGGGCGGATAGTGTACGCGCTTTCGGGGGAGGTGGCGAACGCTGAAATCGCGGATGCCATCGAGATCGCTCTGTGCCCGCCGGCTCAGCTCACGCCGCATCGGCATCCTTCGGCCGCGCGCAGGCCGGCGCGCACTTCGTCGAGGGTGTCGAAGGCGTCGCAGTCGCTCGGACCCGACGCCAGCCCCTCGTCGATCGCCGCCACGAGCCGCCGCCGCGCCGCCCCATTCTCCTGCTCGCGGCGGACGAGGTCGCGGATAGTGTCGCTGCTACTGCTGTAGCGCCCCTCGGCAACCCGCGCTTCGGCCCAGCCCTTGAGGGCGTCGGGGATCGAGACGTTCATTTGTGCCATGGGGGGTTAGAGAGAATCACACTAGGGGACAATTGTTTCGGTTCTTACGGTTCCGCATTGGCAATAGCGGGACTTGAGTACTCAACTCATGCTTCCATCGGAGAATTTTGCTTGCGCTAATTTGTCGCGAAATATATCCGTTCGATAAATGTTCCTTGCGGAGTGGACGCAAATGACTGCACAGGCATTTGGCGACGTGCATACAAGGCGAAAACTTGAAACGGTTCAGAGCTACCTTCAAGCTTATGTGACTGCGCTAAAGTTTATGGACTTTGACCTTTTGTACATTGACGCCTGCGCGGGGTCCGGTTCGTCCGTACCAAAATTTGCGCTCTCATCCCCCGACGACGACTATCAAGTCCGCATCGAAGGAATTGACTCACCAGTTGTAGACACG
>NZ_JANMWY010000097.1:0-4671 GCF_031380695.1 Sphingomonas sp.
GCTTCGGTTGCTGACGCCGATTATGAAGCCGCGGGCGCAACACTCGGCGATCGCGCGGCAACACTGGCGGGCGCGGACATCCTGCTGTGCATCCAGGGCCCCGAGGCGGCTGCGCTTGCAGGGATGAAGCCCGCCGCGCTGCTGGTCGGGTCGCTCGATCCGGTCCGGCGCGGAGCGGAGGTTGCGGCTTATGCCGCGGCGGGGCTCGAGGCGTACGCCATGGAATGGCTGCCGCGCAGCACCCGCGCGCAGTCGATGGATATCTTGTCTTCGCAGTCGAACCTCGCCGGCTACAAGGCGGTGGTCGACGCCGCCGCCGCCTTCGGCCGTGCCTTCCCAATGATGATGACCGCCGCCGGCACTATCAGCCCGGCGAAACTGTTCGTCATGGGCGTCGGCGTCGCGGGTCTTCAAGCGATTGCCACCGGACGGCGGTTGGGGGCACAGGTGAGCGCTACCGACGTCCGTTCCGCCACGCGCGAGCAGATCCAGTCGCTGGGGGCCAAAGCGATCTTCGTCGAGAATGTCACGGGAATCGAAGGCGAGGGGGCCGGCGGCTATGCCGGCGAAATGTCGGACGAATATAAGGCGGCGCAGAGCGAGCTGGTATCGAGCCATATCGCCAAGCAGGACATCGTCATCACCACCGCCCTGATCCCCGGGCGTCCGGCGCCGCGGCTGATCAGCGACGCTCAGCTCGCCTCGATGCGGCCGGGCAGCGTGATCGTCGACCTGGCGGCGGAGGCTGGCGGCAATGTGGAGGGCTGTGTGGTCGGCGAAACGGTCACCGTGCACGGCGTGCACATCGTCGGCGCGCGCAACCTGGCGGCGGGGCTGGCGGCGGATTCATCGGCGCTATTCGCGCGCAATCTATACAATTTCCTCAGCGCCTTCTGGGACAAGGAGGCGGGTGCGCCGGCCTTCCCCGGCGACGACGAGATTGTGGAGGCGGTCCGCCTGACCAAGGGCGGCAAGGTCGTCAACGAGCGATTGATCGACGCCCAACCGGTGGTTCCCGCTCAGGCCTGAGCCAAACGCATGGAGTGCTGTGGAGGGTTCCCGGTGGTGATCCCGCGTATATAAACATGAAAAAAGTCGCGCTCGAATGTTCGAGAGCGACTTTCGTCAGTGCAACAGTTCGGGGCCGAGCCCCCGAACCGATGTTAGGCGTTGGAACCGCCGCTGCCTTGGCCTGTGCCGTAAAGCCAACCCCAAAAGTCCCATTTTGCCTGAGGCTTTTTCATAACAATCCCCTGGTTCATAGCGAAGCACGCCGCTTCCAGAGGGATCATTAACCATAAAGATCACGGTTAGCAAGGAATTAACCACATCACGCCACCCGCAAGCCGCGATCCACCTTCATCCGCTTCATAATGCTGCGCAAACTGGCCGGCCTTCCAATCAGGAACCCTTGAGCGATGTCGCAGCCCATCGCAGTCAACAGCTCGAGAGTTTCGCGATCCTCGACTCCTTCGGCAACTACGAGTCGCCCGAGCGAGTGAGCGAGGCCGATCGTTGACTGAACCATCACCCGATCGCTGCGATGATCGCGCAAGGAGCGAATGAAGCTCTGGTCGATCTTGATTTCCGCCGCCGGTACCTTCTTGAGATAGTCGAGGGTCGACAGACCCGTACCATAGTCGTCGATCGAGATTTTGACGCCGGTCTGCTGAAGCCGGCTGAGCATCTCGATGTCCTGCCCGCTGCCGGTGAGCGCCGCGGTTTCGGTCAGTTCAAGGGTCAGCTGCTCGGGCGGCAACCCATGGCGCGCCAGGCACGCCGCGATTCGGCCGGGCAATAGGGCATCGGTCAACAGCCGCGCCGACAGATTGACCGCGAGGCCCAGCGTGCGCCCTTCGCGCGAGGCAGCAGCAATGGCCGAGACTGCTTCGTCGAGGATGAAGTCGGTCAGTTTCTCGATCCGGTCATGTTGTTCGGCCGCACCGATGAACTCGGTCGGGCTGATCGGCCCCTTCTCGGGGTGGGTCCAGCGGGCGAGGGCCTCAACGCCAATGATGCGACCGGTCGCCAGCTCGAGCTTGGGCTGATAGGCGACCCACACTTGGCCCAATTCGATTGCATCTTCGAGCTGACTGAGCAGCGACAGCTTCCAACTGGCGTCGGCGAGGCGGGCCGGATCATGATACTTCCATTTCAGGCTTTCGCCCTCTGCTTCGTCGGCGGCGACGAGCGCGCTGCCGAGGCGGTTGGCTGGCGCGCGACCGCTGCCGATATCGACCCCGAAGCTGATCATTACGTCATATTGTTCGCTGCGGATCTTGATCGGGCTGCGGAAGAGCGCATGCAGCGCCTCCAGATGATGCCCGAGCGGGATGTTGGGTTCGGCGAACCAGGCGAACAGCCCCTCGTCCCCATGATAAAGCTTGCGCCCGGTCGCACCGACGCACAGCCGCGAGGTAACCTGCTCAACGAACTGACGTTCGGAGTCGGTTGGTAGCGCAGAGACGATCTCGGAATAATTGTGCAACCGGGCGACAACCAAGGGTCGCTCACGCGCCGAGGGATCAGCCCGCAACGCGATCAGGTTGGGAAGGCCGCTAACCTCGTTGATCGTGCTGCGATTGCGCAATCGTGACCAGTTAAGATTAGCAAGCAGAACACTCATGACGAGCAGACCGGGCGATACGTCCAGGAAGATCAAATTGGCTTCAATAGGCGTGGGCCCAACCAGAAGGATGAATGCGCCACCAAGAAGGATCAGATTCTGGACGACAGGCCGTCGCCTTCCAATTGCCAATGCCCCAACTGCTGCCGCGATGAGCAGCGAGGGTATCCAGCCGAAATCGATGGGCTTTCCGTGCATTAGGGTTTCGCCCCCGATCGCATGGATATAGACCCCGCCCATCCGACCATAACCAGGGAGAAAGAACTGGTCCCCGAGCGTGTCAGTGGTCGTGCCGATCAACGCGATCTTCCCGGCCAGCAAGTTTGCGGGGACGTGGCCGGCGATCACGTCTCCGGCGGAAACCGTCGCAAAGGTCCGCGGATCGACCGAATAGTCAATTGGAAACGATCCGTCGGGAAGGATTTTCCATCCCGCAATCTTCGCCGCCATGCTTGGCGTTTTCTGGCCTCCGCCCGTTTGGGCGTAGCCAATCTGCCGAACACGCATGTCGAACCCGTAGTCGAGGGTTACGTCGGCGAGTCCGGTGCTAGCCGAGAACTGCGGAAGCGGGCTCGTTTTGTTTCTCATTTCCAAACCGGCGGTGATCGGCAGGATCACCCGTCCCGACCGCCTGAGCCCTTCGGCGAACGCCGCGTCGCCGGCAGGATCGGCGCGATAGGCGAAGAACAGGTCGAACATGATCTGGCGAGCACCCAACCGCGACAAATTGTCTACCAGCTTGGCGTGTTCCGTGCGCGACCAGGGCCAGTTTCCGACCTTCTTCAGACTCTCGTCATCGATCTTTACGATCACGATATTATTGCTTGCAGGATGGATATTGATGGCGGCGCGGAGGGCATGAAGAGAGAAATCGAGAGGCGTCAGCAGGCCGAGAACACCGCAGATAATTCCCGCCAGCAGTGTCGACAGCAGGACGCGGCGCGGCGAGGTGCGCTCCTTCTTGGACGTGGCAGTGGCGATCAATTGGCGCACGAAATCCCCTTCGATGCCTCCGCTGTGCCCGTGAAAGGTTAAATTTCTGGAAACCTCGATTGCCCGCCGCAGTTAATCGCGCGTTGTTCATGCTCGACAGGCGGGGCGTGGCGCGGCATGGGGGGGGATCAACGAGGGGCTCAACACGTGGACTTTATTTCGATCCTGTCGATCTTCGTAATGGCGTGTTTTGTCGGCTATTATGTCGTGTGGTCGGTGACCCCGGCGCTGCACACCCCGCTGATGGCCGTGACCAACGCGATTTCGAGCGTGATCATCGTCGGCGCGCTGGTTGCCAGCGCGGCGGCGGGTAGTGCGACGTCGAAGTGGCTCGGGCTGATCGCGGTGGCGCTGGCCAGCGTCAATATCTTCGGCGGCTTCGCGGTCACCGCGCGGATGCTGGCGATGTACAAGAAGAAGGAGCGCTAGACGATGGCGCCCGAAGCCCACACCGATTTCATCTTCGCCACCATGATCAGCGAGTCCGTCGTGTCGCTCGCCTATCTCGTCGCCGGGGTCTGCTTCATCCTCGCCCTGCGCGGCCTGTCGAGCCCGGTGACGTCACAGCGCGGCAACCGCTATGGCATGATCGGCATGGGCATTGCGGTGGTCACCACGTTGCTGACCCACGGCATTGCGTCGATCGGAGAGATTCTCGTCGCGATCGCCATCGGCGGCGCGATCGGACTCGTTACCGCGCGGCGCATCCAGATGACCGCGATGCCGCAACTCGTGGCGGCGTTCCACAGCCTTGTCGGTTTGGCCGCAGTGCTGGTTGGGGTCGCCGCGTTTCTCAACCCCGGCGCCTTCGGAATTCTGACCGATCTTCCGCTCGTTAAGCCTTTTTTGAATCCTGTGACGGGCGAAGTGACGCGAACATTCCAAGCGATCGCGCGAGTCAGCCGGGTCGAACTCGGCCTCGGCGTCGCCATCGGCGCGATCACTTTCTCCGGATCGGTGATCGCGTTCCTCAAGCTGAACGGCAACATGAGCGGATCGCCGATCCTGCTGCCGCTGCGGCACGTCCTCAACCTGGCGGTGCTGGTCGCGAT
>NZ_JANMWY010000132.1:0-2704 GCF_031380695.1 Sphingomonas sp.
GCGTGCTGCTGGCCTGCACCAAGCCAGGCGATGTCGTTCTTGATCCGTTCTTCGGGACGGGGACGACCGGCGCGGTAGCCAAGCGGCTCGGGCGGCGGTGGATCGGGATCGAGCGCGAGGCTGCCTATGTCGACGTCGCCCGGCGGCGGATCGCGGCGAGCCTGCCGCTCGACGAAAGCGCGATGACGATCATGGCCGACAAGCGCGCCGCGCCGCGCGTCGCGTTCGGCGTGCTGGTTGAGAGCGGAATGATTGCGCCGGGCACGATGCTGGTCGACGCTAAGCGCCGCTGGACCGCGAGCGTCCGCGCCGATGGGTCGATCGAATGCGACGGCAAGGCGGGGTCGATCCACAAGGTCGGGGCGGCGCTGCAAGGCGCGCCGTCGTGCAATGGCTGGACCTTCTGGCACATCGAGCAGGGCGGGGCGCTGGCCGAGATCGATACGCTCCGCCAGGCACATCTCGCCAGCTTGTCGTGAGCCCCGCGAAGCCGTAACCGCTCGCCACCACCAACGGCGGGCGATCCCATGGCTGCGTTCAAAACTCTCGACGACCTTCCCGACGATTTGACCGGCAAGCGCGTTCTGGTCCGCGTCGACTTTAACGTGCCGTTTCAGGCCGGTGCGATCAGCGACGATACGCGGCTGCGCAGCGCGGTGCCGACCATCGCCGAGCTGTCCGACCGCCACGCGATCGTGCTGCTGCTGTCGCATTTCGGGCGGCCCAAGGGTCAGACCCGGCCCGACATGAGCCTGGCCCTACTGGTCCGCCCGCTCGCCGAGCTGACCGGTCGGCCGGTGCGGTTCATCGAGGACTGCCAGGGGCCCGAGGCAGCGCGGGCGGTGACCACGATGATGGCCGGGTCGATCGGCATTCTCGAGAACACCCGCTTCCACCTTGGCGAGGAGACCAATGATCCCGCGCTGGCCAAGGCGATGGCCGCGCTGAGCGATTATTATGTCGACGACGCTTTCTCCGCCGCGCACCGCGCCCATGCCTCGACCGAGGGCATTACTCATTATCTGCCGTCGTTTGCGGGGCGGGCGATGGAGGCTGAACTGATCGCGCTGGAGAAAGCGCTGGGCAACCCCGAACGACCGGTCGCGGCGGTAGTCGGTGGGGCGAAAGTCTCGTCGAAGCTGGCGGTGCTGGGCCATCTGGTGAGCAAGGTCGACCATCTGATCATCGGCGGCGGGATGGCCAATACCTTCCTCGCGGCGCGGGGCGTGAATGTCGGCAAGTCGCTGTGCGAGCATGATCTGGTCGGGGAGGCGGAGGCGATCTTTGCCAAGGCGGAGGCGGCGAACTGCACCATCCATTTGCCCTATGACGTGGTCGTGGCGAAGGAATTCGCGGCCAATCCGCCCAGCTTGCGGACCGTCAATGTCCACGAGGTCGCGGCGGATGAGATGATCCTCGACATCGGGCCGGCGGCGGTGGAGGCTCTGTCCGACGTGCTCAAGAATTGCCGCACTCTGGTGTGGAACGGTCCACTCGGCGCGTTCGAGACACCGCCGTTCGACGCTGCGACGGTCGCGTTGGCGAAGACCGCGGCGGCACTGACCCAGGACGGCAGCCTGGTTTCGGTCGCCGGTGGCGGGGACACCGTCGCGGCGCTCAACCATGCCGGGGTCGCGCGCGACTTCACCTTCGTCTCGACCGCCGGCGGGGCGTTCCTCGAGTGGATGGAAGGAAAGACGCTTCCCGGCGTCGCTGCCCTGCAACGGGGCTGACGTCGGGCAGGTGGTTGCCGCGTCAGGGTGGCCTCGCTAAACGGCGCCGCATAGGTATGCAGCGACGAGGATTTCTCATGACCGCCGACCACAATGCGATGCTCGCCCAGATCGAAAAGGGCGACGGTTTCATCGCCGCCCTCGACCAGTCGGGCGGATCGACGCCTGGTGCGCTCAAGGGCTATGGCATTGGCGAGGACCGTTTCTCGACCGACGAGGAGATGTTCGCGCTGATCCACGCTATGCGCGAGCGGGTGATGACCTCGCCCTGCTTCACTGGCGAGAAGGTGATCGGCGCGATCCTGTTCGAGCGGACCATGGACGGGCAGGCGGGCGGCAAGCCGGTCGCGGAATTGCTGTGGGAGCGCGGCGTTGTGCCGTTCCTCAAGGTCGACAAGGGGCTTGAGGAGGAGCGCGACGGAGTCAAGCTGATGAAGCCGATCGGCGGGCTTGGCGAATTGCTCGACCGGGCGAAGGCCAAGGGCATTTTCGGGACCAAGATGCGGTCGGTGATCGAGCGCGCCAACCCGGCCGGGATCGCGGCGATCGTGGCGCAGCAGTTCGCGGTGGCGAGCGAGATCAATGCCCATGGCCTGATGCCGATCATCGAACCCGAAGTGTCAATCAAGAGCCCCGAGCGGGCCGAGTGCGACAGCATTTTGCTGGCGGAACTGAGCAAGGCGCTCGACGCGCTGCCGGCAGGTGAGCGGGTGATGCTCAAGCTGACCATCCCGGTTCAGGCGAATCTGTTCAAGCCGCTGGTCAACCATCCCAAGGTGCTGAAGGTCGTCGCGCTGTCGGGCGGGTTCAGCCGGGCGGAGGCCTGTGCCGAACTGGCCAAGAACCAGGGCATGATCGCCAGCTTCTCGCGCGCCTTGCTCAACGAATTGCGCGACGAGATGAGCGATCACGAGTTTAATGCGTCGCTGGGCGGCGCGATCGACGAGATCCACGCGGCGTCGGTGGCGTAG
>NZ_JANMWY010000171.1:0-2416 GCF_031380695.1 Sphingomonas sp.
CAAGTCGGGGAAGGCGGCGGCAACTTCGCCCGCCATCCAGTCGACGCCCATTGCCTTAACCGCTTCGGCGCCGCCTTTCGGAACCAGGTAGGCGACCTGCCAATAGCTGCGCCGGTCGATTAGCACGACCATGCGCCCCGCCGCGACCGAAGCGCGCAGGGCGTCGCCGGGATTGTCGGTCTTGTCGATGCGGAACCAGAAGACATCCATCGGTGCCCCGAGCACCTCGGCCGGGAGGAGCTGGCGAGCGAGCGACGAGCGGCCGTCGGCGGCGATGGTCAGCGGCGCTCGGATCGTGCGACCGTCGGCCAGCGTGACGCCGGTGACCCGGTTTTCCTGCTCAGTGAAGCCAGTCACTTCGGCGCTCATTTCCAGCGTGAAGCCGGGAAAGGCAGCGGCCTCGTCACGCAGGAAATCGAGGAAGTCCCACTGCGGCATCATGGCGATATACGGGGCGGCGGTCCGGAGGTGCGACAGGTCGCCGATGGCCCATTCGCGATCGGCGATGCGGATCTGGGCGTGGTCGAGCTTTTCGTGGGGACGCTGAAGGAACCGCCCGAGCATGCCGAGCTGGCCGAGAATCTCCATCGTCGATGGGTGGACGGTATCACCGCGGAAATCGCGGAAGAAATCGGGGTGCTTCTCAAATACGACGACGCTGCAGCCGGCGCGGGCGAAGAGCAGCCCGGCGAGCATCCCGGCCGGCCCGCCGCCAGCGATCAGAAGGTCGGCCATCCGGCGCATCTGATGTCAAAGTTCACGAAAGTACACACGAAACGCGGTTTTGCGGCCACCGGAGCCCGGTCACGAGATCCAAACAATCGGGCGGTGGCGTCATGCCGAAAGACTGACAGCTTCGCCGCGAGTAGGACAGCAAAAAGATTATAACTTTTTGAGTGACTTGGCCTTGTGCGCCGCTTGCTTACCTGCGGCCGTTTCGACCAAATATTCGGGATTGTCCTTTGACGCCGCGACCTTGTGGCCCTTGATCTGCGTCGGCTTGGTCAGCTTCTTGACGACCTTGCCAGTCGAGTGGCCGCCACTCGAATTCCAACCGACCTTGTCGCCGGTTTTTACCGATTTTGCCATATATACTATCTCCAATCGTCGGGAAAACGCACCAACCGTCAGGCGGTGCCGCCGTGACAGTCGCATCGTGGCATGGCACTAGCCGCCCTATGGCGGGACCAACGAGCATCGGCGGAACGGGACTGTCCGATACACTGACCATCCTCGGCGCGGCGGGGATCGTCATTCCAGCTTTTGCGCGGATCAAGATCAGCCCGGTGATCGGCTTCATCCTGGTCGGGATCATCGCCGGACCGTTCGCGCTGGGGGCACTGGCGCCGGCGCACCCGTGGCTCGAGGCAGTGTCGATTTCCAACCCGCACGGGATCGAGCCATTCGCCGAGCTGGGCATCATCTTCCTGCTGTTCGCGGCGGGGCTGCACCTGAGTTTCCGGCGTCTGGCGGCGATGCGGCGGGCGGTGTTCGGGGTCGGGGCGGCGGAGCTGCTGGTGTCGGCAGGGCTGATCGGTGCGGCGTTGCTGATCGTCGGGGAGCGACCGGCGAGCGCGACCGCGCTTGGCCTGGCGCTGGCGCTGTCGTCGACCGCGCTGGTGCTGCCGATCGCAGGGACGCAGACGGCGGTCGGGCGCGCCGCCTTCGCGATGCTGCTGTTCGAGGATCTGGCGCTGGTGCCGTTGCTGTTCCTGCTCGAGGCGATGAGCGGCGATGCGTCGGTCGGCGGGCTGGTGCGGACGCTGGTCTATGGCGGGCTGGTGGTCGCCGGGCTGCTGCTGATCGGGCGGTTCGTGCTGCCAAGCCTGTTCGCCCAGGCGGCGCGGACCAAGAGCCCCGAGCTTTTCCTCGCGGTCAGCCTGCTGACGGTGATCCTGGCGAGCATGGCGACCGGCGCGGTCGGCCTGTCGCCGATCCTGGGCGCTTTGATCGCCGGGGTGCTGGTCGCCGAAACCGATTATGATTCGGCGGAGGAGAATGTCACGGCGCGGCTGCGCGGGCTTGCGCAGGGGATTGTCCTGAGCCCGGTGGGGAAGCGGCTCGACCTCGGCGCGCTGGTCGCCGACTGGCCGATGCTGCTCGCCGCGACGGTGGCGCTGTTGATCGTGAAGGCGGTGGTGACCATGCTGCTGCTGCGCCTGAGCGGGACGCAGCGCGGAGTGGCGATCGAGACTGGCGTCATGATGGCAAGCCCGTCCGAGACCAGCCTGATCGTGCTGGCGGCGGCGGCAACGGCGGGGCTGGTGCCGCGTGCGACCGCCGATTTCTGGACGATCGTGACCGCGATCGGGCTGACCGTGACCCCCCTGCTGGCGGCGGCGGGCAAGCGGCTGGGCAAGCGAGTGGACCATGCCGTGGCCGACCGGGCGGAACCGGTCACCGGCGAAGGACGGAC
>NZ_JANMWY010000185.1:0-4132 GCF_031380695.1 Sphingomonas sp.
GAGATGATCGCCAGCGAGTTCGGCGATCATGCGACGCTGGTCGAGAAACTGGCGAAGGAGGCGACCGACCATTTCGCCAGCGGCTGGGGCTGGCTTGTGCTCGACAGCGGCAAGCTCAAGATTACCAGCCTGCACGACGCCGACACGCCGGTAGCGCACGGGTTGATACCCTTGTTGACCCTCGACGTGTGGGAACACGCCTACTACATCGACTATCGCAACGAGCGCCCGAAATTCCTGAAGACCGTCCTGGAGAATATCGTCAACTGGGATTTTGTCGCCCAGAACCTCGACGGCGAGGGCGCGAGCCGGGCAGATCAGCAGGCCAAGGTGCTGGAGGCGCAGGAGTAAAAGACTACTGCTTCAACCGGTACCCCGTCCGGAAAATCCAGCTGGTGGCGGCGAGGCAGATCGCGATGATCCCCGCCGTCACCGCGACACTCGCCAGAACCGGCACGTCGGCGCGGCTGTAGAACGACCAGCGGAAACCGCTGATCAGATAGACCACCGGGTTGAAGAGGGTGACCGTGCGCCACGGCTCGGCCAGCGCGGTGACCGAATAAAACGCACCGCCAAGAAAGGTCAGCGGGGTGACGACCAGCATGGGCACGATCTGCAACTGCTCGAAATTCTTCGCCCAGATGCCGATGACGAAGCCCATGAGACAGAAGGCGGTACAGATCGCGAGCAGGAAGGCGATCATCGCCAGCGGATGATCGATGCGAACAGGGACGAAGATCGTCGCCGTCGCCAGCGTCACCAACGCCAGCACCATCGACTTGGTCGCCGCCGCGCCAACATAGGCGAGGACCGTCTCCAGGCTGGAAATCGGGGCTGAGAGAAGTTCATAGATAGTGCCGGTAAACTTCGGAAAATAAATACCGAAACTGGCGTTGAAGATCGACTGCATGAACACCGACAGCAGGGTTAGGCCGGGGACGATGAAGCTGCCGAAGGCAACTCCGTTCATCGCCGACATTCGCCCTCCCAAGGTCGATCCGAACACCACGAAATAGAGGGCGGTGGTAATCACCGGGGCGACCAGGCTCTGCCACAGGGTGCGCTGCGCGCGGGCCATTTCGAAGCGGTAGATGGCGGCAACGCCGTTCCAGTTCATGCAACTGCTCCAGCGTTTGTGGCCCCGTCATGGACCAACGAGACGAAGATATCCTCGAGGCTCGACTGGTCGGTTGAGAGGTCCTTGTAGCCGATGCCGAGCTCGCCCAGCCGGCGCATCAGTCCGGCGATGCCGGTGCGTTCGGCGTGGCTGTCGAACGAGTAGGCCAGCGTGCGGCCTTCGTCCTCGGTCGTCACCTGCCACTCGCCGAGTTCGGGCGGGATCGCGGTGAGGGGCTCGTTGAGGATCACCTTGAGCGTCTTCTTGCCAAGCCGCGCCATCAGCGATGCCTTTTCTTCGACCGCGATCAGTTCGCCGCGCGCGATGACGCCCACGCGGTCGGCCATTTCCTCGGCCTCCTCGATATAATGAGTCGTGAGGATGATCGTCGTGCCGTCGTTGCGCAGCTGGCGGACCAGGTCCCACATGTCGCGGCGCAATTCGACGTCGACCCCGGCGCTCGGCTCGTCGAGAAACAGCAGGGCCGGCTCGTGGCTCAGCGCCTTGGCGATCATCACGCGGCGCTTCATGCCCCCGGATAATTCCATCATCTTCGTATCGCGCTTGTCCCACAGCGACAGGCGGCGCAGCAGGGTTTCGAGCTTCGCGTCGTCGCGCGGCTTGCCATAAAGGCCGCGGCTGAAGCGGGTCGTCGTCCACACTGTCTCGAACGCATCGGTGGTCAGCTCCTGGGGAACGAGGCCGATCCGCTGGCGGGCGTGGCGATAATCGGCGGCATGGTCCTTGCCATCGACCAGCACCGTTCCGGCGGTAGCCGTGACGATGCCGCAGACAATCGAGATGAGCGTCGTCTTGCCCGCGCCATTGGGGCCAAGCAGGGCAAAAATCTCGCCGCGCCGGATATCGAGATCGACCGCCTTGAGCGCTTCGGTGCCGCTGGCATAGGCTTTGCGCAGGCCGCGGATCGAGAGGATCGTGTCGCTCATTCGGGGGGAAGTTCCTTGGGTTCGGCGCTAGTCTGCAGCCCGTGGCGCATCAGCATCGGCAGGTTGGCGATGGCAAACAGGAAGGTCGCGGGGATGGCGATCCACAATTTGTAGCTGATCCATTGGGCGGTCGTGACATTGCGCCACACGGCCTCGTTGGCGAGGGCCATGGCGACGAAGAACAGGGCCCAGTTGAGCGTGAGCCGGTCCCAGCCGCGCGGGCTGAGCCCCGGATAGGCCGAGCCGAGCACGCTTTTGAGCAGCGGGCGCCGCGTCAGCAGGCCGAAGACCAGCAGCGCGGCGACGATCGTGTAATAGATCGTCGGCTTGATTTTGATGAACGTCTCGTTGTGTAGCCACAAAGTCAGCCCGCCCATGACGATAACCAGCCCGCCCGAAAACAGCTGCAACGCTGAGAGGGTGCGGGTCAGCGCGAAGCTGACGATCAGCGACAGTACGAACGCGGCGATGAAGATGGCGGTGCCGGTGAACACGCCGAACTTCGCATTGGCGACGAAGAACAGGATCAGCGGGCCAAGGTCGAGCAGGAGGCGGACGCCGGTGCTCACTTCGCGTTTCGCCATCATGACGGGAGCCCGGCGATGGCGCGGGCGACGGCGCGGGGATCGAATGGGCGCAGGTCATCGACCCCTTCGCCCACGCCGATGGCGTGGATCGGGAGGCCGAACTTCTCCGCCGCCGCGACCAGGATGCCGCCGCGCGCGGTGCCATCGAGCTTGGTCATGACCAACCCTGTCACGCCGGCAAGGTCGCGGAAAACTTCAATCTGGTTCAATGCGTTCTGCCCGGTTGTTGCGTCGAGGACGAGGATGACGTCGTGCGGTGCCTCGGGGTTGAGGCGGCCGAGGACGCGACGGACTTTCGACAATTCGTCCATCAAATGGGTCTTGTTCTGGAGCCGCCCGGCGGTATCGACAATCAACGCGTCGATGCCGGTCGCGGTTGCCTGCTTGACCCCGTCATAGACGATCCCGGCCGCGTCGCCGCCTTCCTTGCCCATGATCACCGGCGCACCGATGCGCTCGCCCCAGATCTTGAGCTGCTCGATCGCCGCGGCGCGAAAGGTGTCGCCGGCGGCGAGCATCACGCCATAATCCTGCTCCTTGAGGAGATGGCCGAGCTTGCCGATGGTGGTGGTCTTGCCCGATCCGTTGACGCCGATGACCAGGATGACGTGCGGGCGGGGGAAGCCCCACACGTCGAGCGGCTTGGCGACGGGGGCGAGGATCGCCTCGATCTCCTCGGCGAGGATGGTGCGCAGGCCGCGCTCGTCGAGCTGATCGTAGGTGCGCGCGGCGATCGCCTCGCGGATGCGCTTCGATGCTTGCGGGCCGAGGTCGGAGGCGACCAGCGCCTCCTCGATATCGTCGAGTGTCGCGCTGTCGAGCGCGGCCTTCGACGTCAGGCCAGTGAGGTTCTCGCCCAGCCGGTCGGCGGTCTTCTTGAACCCGCCGGTGAGGCGGTCGAGCCAGCTCATGCGAATATTCCGATCAAGCCGATGCTCATCCCGCGAACGCCGCGAGGTCGATGGTGCCGGTGAAGACGTGGGTCGCGGGGCCGCGCATGCGGATCGGCTCGCCCGGTGCCCAGGCGATGGTCAGCGTGCCGCCCTTCATACGCACTTCGACCGGCGAGGTCGCGCGCTTCGCCCGGATCGCCGCGATTGCCGTCGCACAAGCACCGGTGCCGCACGCCAGCGTCAGGCCCACGCCGCGCTCCCATGTGCTGAGGCGGATGCCGCCGTCCTCGATCACTGCGACATTGACGTTGATGCGGTCGGGGAAGGCGGGGTCGTGCTCAATGCGCGGGCCGAGCAGCGCCAGCCGCTCGTCGTCGATTGCGTCGGCGAAGAATATCAGGTGCGGATTGCCGACGTTGACCGCGGCGGGGTTGGCCAGCTCGTCCCACGCCATCGGCAACGCGGCGCTGTCCATCGCATAGGCCAGCGGAATCGCGTCCCAGGCGAAGCGCGGCGGCTCCAGCACCACCTCGATCGTCGCGCCCTCGACCGATCCGGTGAGCAGCCCGCCACTGGTCTCGATCGCCG
>NZ_JANMWY010000194.1:0-4959 GCF_031380695.1 Sphingomonas sp.
CATGGCGTGCACGCCTTTGCCGGCACCGGCGGCTATCATCCGCACGAGAGCCCATGGTCGATGCTGGTGCCGCTGATCCTGCTGTCGGTCGGCGCGGTGTTTGCGGGCTTTGCGTTCGAGCATGTGTTCGTGTCGCCGGAAGGCGGGCCCGAGTTCTGGCGCGGCAGCCTCTCGTTCAGCGAGCACCTCGCTCACGCGGCCCACGCGGTGCCGGGATTGGTCTCCTTCACCCCGACGATCGTCATGCTGGTCGGGCTGGCGATCGCCTGGAATAATTATATCCGCGATCCGGCCGCGCCCGGTCGCTTCGTCGCGGTCCTGCCTGGGGTGCACGATTTCCTGATGCACAAATGGTATTTCGATGAACTGTACGACGCGATCTTCGTGCGTCCGGCGTTCGCCATCGGTCGCTTCCTGTGGCATCGCGGTGACGAGCAGACGATCGACCGCTTCGGCCCGCATGGCGCGGCGACGATGGTCGGGCTCGGCAACCGCGTCACCGCGCGGGTCCAGTCGGGCTATGTCACCAGCTACGCGCTGGTCATGCTGCTCGGCCTGATCGGCGCGGCGAGCTGGGCGATGTGGTGGGCGTTGTGAGCGGTCTTCCCATCCTTTCGCTCCTCATTGCCATCCCGCTGATCGCCGCAATAGTCGCGCTGTTCGTCGAGGCAAGCACGGCTCGCTGGATCGCACTTGGCGCGACCCTGATCGACCTCGTCCTCGGTATCATGATGTGGCGCGCCTACGTGCCCGGGGGACCGCAGTGGCAGTTCGTCGAGCACATCGGCCTTGCCGGCAACAGCCTCTCGTGGGCGCTCGGAATCGATGGCATCGCGCTGATGCTGATCATGCTCAGCGTGTTCCTGATGCCGATCTGCATCGGCGCGTCGTGGCGCGCGATCGAAAAGCGCGTGCCCGAATATATGGCCGCCTTCCTGCTGATGGAGGCGCTGATGATCGGCGTGTTCTGTGCGCAGGATCTGCTGCTGTTCTACATCTTCTTCGAAGGTGGCCTGATTCCGATGTACCTCATCATCGGCATCTGGGGCGGTGCCGAACGGATCAAGGCGAGCTATAAATTCTTCCTCTACACGCTCGCCGGTTCGGTGCTGATGCTGATCGCGATGCTGGTGATGATTGGCATTGCGGGCACGAGCTCGATCCCCGCGCTGATGGCTTACGACTTCGCGCCCGGCTTGCAGAACTGGCTGTGGCTGGCGTTCTTCGCCAGCTTCGCGGTCAAGATGCCGATGTGGCCGGTCCACACCTGGCTGCCCGATGCGCACGTCCAGGCGCCGACCGCGGGGTCGGTGATCCTGGCGGGCGTGCTGCTCAAGATGGGCGGTTACGGCTTCATTCGCTTCAGCCTGCCGATGTTTCCCGAGGCGTCGGCGCATTATCTGCCGCTGGTATTCGTGCTGAGCGGGATCGCCGTAGTCTACACCAGCCTGGTCGCGCTGGTGCAGCACGACATGAAGAAGCTGATCGCCTACTCGTCGGTCGCGCACATGGCGTTCGTGACGTTCGGGCTGTTTGCCTTCAACCGGCAGGGGATCGAGGGCGCGATGCTGGTGATGCTCAGCCACGGGCTGGTGTCGGGCGCCTTGTTCCTGTGCGTCGGCGTGATTTACGACCGGCTGCACACCCGCGAGATCGCCCGCTACGGCGGACTGAGCAACAATATGCCGGGCTATGCCCTGCTGTTCATGCTGTTCACCATGGCCAGCGTCGGCCTGCCCGGCACGAGCGGGTTCGTCGGCGAATTCCTGAGCCTGACCGGGACGTATCGCGCGTCGAGCTGGGGCGCGGCGGTGGCGACGACTGGCATCATCCTCGGCGCGGCGTACATGCTCTATCTCTATCGACGGATTTGTTTCGGTACGTTGGACAATGCTGACGCGGCGGCGATGCCCGACCTCGATGCGCGCGAATATTGGCTGCTTGCCCCGATCGCGGCGGTGGTGCTGTCGATGGGCGTCTATCCGGAGAGCTTCCTCAAGCCGATGCGCGCCGACGTCGGGCGGTTGCTGACCCGGATCGAGCGCGCCGCACCGGCCGGCGATGCCCATCTGACGCCGGGCAAGCCGCCGCTGCGGGTCATCGAAGCGGAAGAGAAGCACTGATGTTGATGGCGCTCCTTCCCGAATTCACGCTCGGCCTCGGCGCGATCGTGCTGATGATGGTCGCGGCGTTCATGCCGCGCGCCGGGCGGAACACCAGCGGCGGCACGGTGGCGCTGCTCGTCGCGGCAACTGTGATGCTCCTTGGGCCGGCCAGCGATGCCGGACCGCTGTTCGGCGGGCTGATCGCGGCCGACGGCTTTTCGGCGTTCGGCAAGCTGCTGATCTTTCTTGGTGCGGCGGTGGCGATCATCGGCGCGCATGGCTGGTTTGCCGAGATGGTCGGCGGCGATGGGCACAGCGAACATGGCGCGGAATATCCGGTGCTGATCCTGTTCAGCGCGGTCGGCATGGCGGTGATGGTCTCGGCGACCAGCCTGATCACGCTCTATGTCGGGCTCGAGTTGCAGAGCCTCGCCGCCTACGTCCTCGCGTCCTACCGGCGCAGCGACGCGCGCTCGGCCGAGGCAGGGCTGAAATATTTCGTGCTGGGGTCGCTGGCGTCGGGCATCCTGCTCTACGGCATTTCCCTGCTCTACGGCTTTACCGGCACGACCGAATATGGCGGCATCGCGGCGGCGTTCCTGCGCGAGGGGCCGCATTCACTCGGGCTGTTGTTCGGGCTGGTGTCCCTGCTCGCGGGGCTGGCGTTCAAGATCAGCGCAGTGCCGTTCCACATGTGGACACCCGATGTGTACGAAGGGGCGCCGACGCCGGTAACCGCCTTCTTCGCCTCTGCGCCCAAGGTCGCCGCGGTACTACTCGCAACCCGGGTCTGCTTCGGCGCACTGGGCCCGGCGATCGAGGCGTGGCGGCAGATCGTGACCGTGGTCGCGATCGGTTCGATCTTCCTCGGCGCGGTCGCGGATTATGGCCAGACCATCATCAAGCGGCTGCTGGCTTACTCGTCGATCAACAATGTCGGCTTCGCGCTGATCGGCATTGCGGCGGGCGGCGTTCAGGGGGCGAGCGCGGTGCTGTTCTACATGGCGGTTTATCTGGTGATGACGCTCGGCGCTTTCCTGTGCGTGCTGCGTTTGCGCGGTGAGGATGGCGAGCCGATCGAGCAGCTGTCCGCACTTGCGGGCCTGTCGCATTCGCGGCCCGGACTGGCTGCGGCGCTGGCGGCGTTCATGCTCAGCCTCGCCGGAATCCCGCCGCTGTTCGGATTCTGGCCTAAGCTGCAGGTATTCATCGCGGCGGTCCACAGCGGGCTGATCTGGCTCGCCGTGATCGGCATCCTCGGGACGGTCGTCGGCGCCTATTATTACCTCAAGGTCGTCAAGATCCTCTACTTCGACGCGCCCGGTGCACCGCTTGCCCGCGTGAAGGCGCCGCTCGAAGGCGCGCTGATCCTGCTCGCCGCACTGTTCGTGTCTCCGCTCGGCTATCTGCTGATCGGCCCGATCGGGCAGATTGCCGCTAATGCCGCGAGCAGCCTGTTCTGAGCCGCATCCGCATCGTAGATTGCGCCGGGTCGACCATCGCCGTGCTGCTGGGCGACATCGGTGCGGTCGAGGGTGACTGGCTGGTCGCGCTGGCACAGGACGAGGGCAAAGGGCGACAAGGGCGGGCATGGTCGTCGCTGGCCGGCAATTTCTTCGGCTCGACCTTAATTCAACTGCGCGTCGGCGATCCGCCTGCACCCGGCCTGTCACTGGCGTGTGGATTGGCGCTCATCGAGGCTGTCGATGCAGCCGCTCCGGGCGAACCGCTCATGCTCAAATGGCCCAATGACTTGCTGTTGGGCGGGGCGAAGCTCGCCGGGATTCTGCTGGAGCGGACGGGGGATCACATCGTCGCCGGGTTCGGCGTCAACCTCGCTGTCGCCCCGGCGATCGAGGGTCGCGTCACCGCCTCCCTCGACCGCGCGCTCACCCCGCAGGCCTTCGCTCCCCTCCTCGCCGCGAGCATGGCGCGGATGCTCAGTCTTTGGCGGTCGAGCGAGCCTGCCGCCTTCGCCCAGGCATGGCTGGCGCGCGCACATGCGATCGGGACGCCGCTCGACGTGCACAGCGGGCCGGGCAAACGGATTGCCGGGCGGTTCGACGGGCTGGAGGCGGATGGGGCGTTGCGGCTGCGACTGGATGGCGGTGCGGTCGAGGTTATCCGGGCCGGCGACGTCGACCTTCGCTGACGCTCCTGAAACAAGTTCAGGATGACGTCAGGGTGGAACCGGTCTAGGGCGCGCTCATGCTGCTCGCCGTCGATGCCGGAAACACCAACCTCGTCTTCGCGCTGGTCGACGAGACGCGGACGATCCGCGCGCGCTGGCGGATCGCGACCGACGCGCGGCGGACGGCCGACCAATATGCGGTGTGGCTGCACCAACTGCTCGAGCTAGAGGGCTATACCCGCGCCGACGTGACGGCGGTCATCATCGCCACCGTTGTGCCCCGAGCGCTCCATAATCTCGAAGTGCTGAGCGAAAAATATTTTCACGTGACGCCGATGATCGCGGGCAGCGCCAGCGCGCCCTACGGCATCGCGCTCGACGTCGATGAACCCGGCAGCGTCGGTGCCGATCGCGCGCTCAACGTCATCGCCGCGCACGAGCGGCACAAGGGCGACTTGATCGTGATCGACTTCGGCACCGCGACGACGTTCGACGTGGTCGGCAGTTCGGGCGCCTACAAGGGCGGGATCATCGCGCCCGGGATCAACCTGTCGCTCGATGCGCTGGTCGGCGCTGCGGCCAAGCTGCCGCGCATCGCGATCGAGGAACCTGCTGACACGAGCGTCATCGGCCGTACTACCGGATCCCAGATGCTGATCGGCATCTACTGGGGCTATGTCGCAATGATCGAGGGGCTGGTCGTGCGGCTGAAGGCCGAAATCG
>NZ_JANMWY010000219.1:0-1854 GCF_031380695.1 Sphingomonas sp.
AGTTCGAAGCCGCCGCCGACGCAGAAGCCCTGGACGGCAGCGATCAGCGGCTTACGCAGCGTGACCAGTGGTCCACCGATGCCGGTCAACCCCCCGCCGAGCGCCATGCGTCCGCTGCGATCGGTCCCGCCGCTGACGTCAGCACCAATGCAGAATCCCTTCTCGCCCTCGGCCGAGAGGATCGCCACCCAGATATCGGGATCTTCGTTGATCGTTGCCCAGGCGTCGGACAACTGGCCGTCCATCTCCGGCGTGATGGCATTGATCCCGGCCGGCCGGTTAAGCCGGACATGGGCGACATGCCCTTCCTTGCGGAACATGACGTCGCTCATGGCTGGGTCGGCCTTTCTGGGTTCAGGATCGTGGAGGGTGGAACGCGATACTCGGCCATGACCGCTTTCAGCCCGTCCCGGCGAATTCGCGCACGGATCGCGAGCACGGCCGGATCGACGTGGAGCATCGCGTCGGCTTCGGCGATCCCGCTGAGCCCGGCGCGAAAACCGGCGGCTTCGGCGGCGCGGTTGATCGACAGCTTCTTGACCCGCAGAACCTCGGGCGGCGTCAGCGCGATCCGCGCCGCGAGCGAGCGCACCGCGTCGAGCAGATCAGCCGCCGGCACGCTGTGATTGGCCCAGCCCCATTCGACTGCGGTGAGGCCGTCGATCCAGTTGCCGGGAATGAACGCCAGTTCCTTGGCGCGCTTGGCCCCGACCTGCCCGACCCACGTCGGGGCGACATAACCGCCGCCGATTGGAACCGTCGGCTCGCCGATCCGCGCATCGTCGGCGACGACCGTGATGTCGGCGAAGACGCACATTTGCGCGCCCACACCGAGGCAGTAGCCATGAACGGCGGCGATGACCGGCTTGGGATGATCCCAGATCGCCAGCCAGCGATCGACGTTGCGCTGCAGTCGCGCCGTATCCTCGGCGACGTCGGGAATCGCCGCATCGCCGCCATAGCTGCCGAGGTCCATCCCGGCGCAGAAGCCGCGACCCTCGCCGCGAATGCCGAGGACCGGCGCACCGGTCTGGCGGAGCTCGTTTAGGGCGTCGGAAAATTCATCAAGCAGGGCCGGCGACAACGCGTTGGCGTGGTCGGGCCGATCGAGCACGATCCAGCTGATCGATTGCTCATGATCGATCCTGATCGTGCGATCATGCGCCAAACCCGCCTTTACTCCTGCCGGCCGATGGGGTTCGACGCCTTGACATGATAATCGGTGGTCATTGTCGTCCTGAGCGTGCGAACCTTGAACTTCCAGCCTCCGTCGACCTTGACCACGACGTCGTCATATTGCCCATAAAGCAATCCGTCGGGGCGTTCGCGCGTGTAGCGATGGATCGCCAGCACGACTGCACGAACCTTGGCCCGGTCATCGGCTTCGAAATCGATGCAGACGTTTGAGACGTGGTGCGACGTGGCGGTGAAGAAGGTACCGATACCATTGAGCGTCTTCTTGTACGCCTCGATCCCCTCGGCGCCGAAATTGGGCGCGTAGCTGACGACGCACTCGTCGACGAACAGGGCCGACATTTCATCCGGCATGTTCATGTCGAGGAAGTAGGCATAGTCGAACAGCAGTCGCTCGATCGCGCGCTCGTCGATCAATCGTTCCAATGCGCCCTCCACTGCCACTCGACCAACTCCCTGTCTAACGCACCCGCAAATCGGGTCAGCTCGAACAGGCGTGGCGCATCGACGGCACCACGCCCGTGGCGATCATGCTCAGAACTTGACGGAAAGCTCCGCGCCGAATGTCCGCGGTTCACCGGGGTACCAGGTGTTCACACCGGCCGAGGCACCCAGCGCGTAACCTGAAACATGGTAGATCTTGTCGGCCAGGTTACGGAC
>NZ_JANMWY010000057.1:0-2445 GCF_031380695.1 Sphingomonas sp.
TTGAAATAGCTCATCGACCCTGTGCCGATGCGGGTCAGGAAGAAGGTGTCGATAAAGGCGCTGATCTGATAGACGCCGGCGCCGAGCGTGGCGGGGATGACGACGCGCACGAACTGCTTCACGCCCGGCGTGTAGCGGGGGCGACGCAGCTTTAACGAAATGCCGGCGCGTCTGGCCGAGGCCCATAGCAATGCGATCTGGATCACGCCGCCGATCGTCACCGCGATCGACAGCGCGGTCGCGGTAATCGCGCCGCCGTTGCGGACAAAGATCAGGGCCGCGAGCATCGCCAGGTTGAGCAGCGCGGGTGCGAATGCCGCCGCCGTGAAGCGGGCGAGCGAATTGAGGATGCCGGAGAAGAGCGAGACGAGGCTGATCAGCACCAGATAGGGAAAGGTGATGCGCGTCAGGAAGGTCGCCAGCGCCAGCTTCTCGCCCTGATAGCCCGAGATCGCCGCGACGAAGAGCGGCATGATGATTTCGAACACCAGCGTGAACAGCGCCAGCGTCGGCAGGAACACCGCCAGCACCTGCTCGGAGAAATCCTTCGCGTCGGCCTCGCCGCCCTTGCCGTGCAGCCGCTGGCTGAACAGGGGCACGAACCCGGCCGAGAAGGCGCCCTCGCCGAACAGGCGGCGGAAGGTGTTGGGCAGGCGGAAGGCGACGAAAAAAGCGTCGGCGGCGACGCTCGCCCCCATCACCCGGCTCATCAGCATTTCGCGCGCGAACCCGGCCACGCGGCTGACCAGCGTCAACCCGCCGATCGTCCCGGTCGCCTTGATCAGGCTACCGCCACTCGCCTTCGTCGAACCGCCTTGTGTCAAGGAGTCAGGCCTGGCCGAGGTCGGTCGGCTGGAAGCCTTCGGGCGCAGCTTGGCCGTTAGGCTCGCCCCCGGCGTTGGCCGCCTCGACTTGGGCCATGTACGCGGCGGCGAAATCGATCGGGTCGAGCAGCAACGGCGGGAAGCCGGCGCCCTGCACGGCTTCGGCGACAATCTGTCGCGCGAACGGGAATAGCAGGCGCGGTGCCTCGACCAGCAGGAACGGCGGCAGCGCTTCCTCGGGCAGGTTGCGGAAGGCGAACACGCCGCCATAGGACAGGTCGACGTGGAAATGCGTTCCGTTGTCGGACTTGGCCGATACTTCGATTTTTAACGTGACCTGGTGGACATCGTCGGCGACCTTGTCGACCGCAATGTTGAACTGGACGTCGAGTTGTGGCTGCACGCCCCACTGATAGACCGCCGGCGCGTTGGGATTCTCGACCGACAGATCCTTGATATATTGGGCAATGGTCGCAGCCTGCGGCTGCCCGTCGTCCGGCAGGTCGGTGGTCGGAAGGGACTGTTCGTCGGCCATGATCGTATTGGGTCCTTGCAAGGTGAGGAGGGCACGCACGGCCCGCCCGGATGGTCGCCGCGCGACTAGCAGCCGCCATTATGGGGTGCAATGATCGCGTGACGACGGAGCAGGCTTTGAATCTGCGCGTTAAGAAGGCTATGTTAGGTGATCGGCGCACCCTGCCGATCCGGAGTTGGATAAGACCTTGACCGCCATCGTCATCCTCGCCCTCGTCGCCCTGTTCATCGGGCTTCGCCTGTACGCCGTGCTCGGCGAGCGGACCGGCCACGAACAGCCGATCGTCAAGCCGGCCGAAACCGAAGTGCGGCTTGAGCCGCGCCCCGCAGTAACCCCCTCCATTCAACAAGTGCCTACGCTCGATCCGGCGGGTATGGCCTATCTGCCGACCGCAGGGCCAGGGGTGCGAGCGATCCTTGCCGCCGATTCGAGTTTCGATGTGGCGCGCTTCCTGGACGGAGCGAAGGCTGCGTACCGGCTGGTCCTGGAGAGTTTCTGGACAGGTGATCTCGATACGATTCGCACGCACGTCGATGGCCATATCTATGACACGTTCGCCGGCGCGGTCGAGGATCGCACGGCGCAGGGCCTGAAGCTCGACAATCGCCTGGTCGCGATCGAGCAGGCGGTCATCGCCGAGGCCGAGCTCAAGAAGAGCGTTGCCGAAATCATGGTGCGGTTCGAGGCCGATATCGCGGCCGTCACGCGCAACGCCGAGGGCGCGGTCGTGGCCGGATCGCTGTCCGACGCGGTCCAGACCCGCGACCGCTGGACCTTCCGCCGCGACCTGGCCTCGAAGGATCCCAACTGGATGCTGATCGAAACCGACGAGGAAGAGTGACGGCGTCCGCGAGGGCATTCACTCTCGCCGCTCTGCTGATCGCCGCAGGATGCGTGCAGCGAACGCCGCCGATTGCGGTGCCGCCGGTCAAACCGGTTATCACGACCGCGTTGCAGGCGGGGGTTACCCTCGCTGAACCACGACCGCTCGACGAAATCGCTGCGGCCCGCGCGCTCACGGCGTTTCGTGCGAGCTGTCCGGAGCTGGTGACGCGAGTCGATGGCTCGGGGCTGACGCAGGCGAGC
>NZ_JANMWY010000246.1:0-2277 GCF_031380695.1 Sphingomonas sp.
TTAAGCACGGCGTCTTTCGCCGCCTGCGCCAGGCCGTCGCCGCCATGGCTCAGCATGTAGGTGAGGGCGCGGACATACATGCCCATCTGGCCGTTGAAGGCGGTGATGCGGCCGAGGTGCTGGCCCTCGGCATGCTCGACCAGTTGGCCCTTGCGGACAAAGGGCACCGGCGCGAAGGGCGCCAGCGCTGCCGACAGCACCACCGGGCCGGCGCCGGGGCCGCCGCCGCCATGCGGGGTGGAGAAGGTCTTGTGGAGGTTGATGTGCATCGCATCGATGCCGAGGTCGCCCGGCCGCACCCGCCCGACGATCGCGTTGAAGTTCGCCCCGTCGCAATAAACCAACGCCCCGGCCGCATGGACCGCGTCGCTGATCGCCTTCATCTCAGGCTCGAACAGCCCGCACGTATTGGGATTGGTGATCATCACCGCCGCGACATCCGGCCCCAGCCGCGCCGTGAGCGCCGCCAGATCGACCCGCCCCGCCGCCGTCGCGGGAATATCCTCGACCTGATAGCCGGCGAAGGCAGCGGTCGCCGGATTGGTCCCGTGGGCGCTCTCGGGCACCAACACGACCGACCGCGCATCCCCGCGCGCCTCGAGCGCCGCCCGGATCGACAGGATCCCACACAGCTCGCCATGCGCCCCGGCCTTGGGACTCATCGCCACCGCTGCCATGCCGGTCAGCGTCATCAGCCAGTGCGCCAGCGTGTCGATCAACTCGAGCGCCCCCTGCACCGATTCCTGCGGTTGGAGCGGATGGATATCGGCGAACCCCGCCATCCGCGCCACCTTCTCGTTCAGCCGCGGATTATGCTTCATCGTGCATGATCCGAGCGGGAACAGCCCCAGGTCGATCGCATAATTCTGGCGCGACAGGCGGGTGTAGTGGCGGACGGTTTCGGGCTCGCTGAGGCCGGGCAGGTCGAGGGACGTGCGTTCCAGTCCTGCCAGTCGATTTGTGGCTATCGCTGGCATGCCATCGAAATCGACACCCGTCCGATCGCGGCTGCCAATCTCGAACAGCAACGGCTCTTCGAGCATCAGCCCGCGGTTACCGGTCGTCGTCGCCGGCGCATCGCCGTTGACGTCGCTGGGGCTCGCCGGCCGCCAGCCTGACGGATTGATCGTCACGCGCACACCTCCTTCAGCGCCGCTTCCAGCGCATCGATATCATCATCGGTCACCGTCTCGGTCACCGCTACCACCAGCCCGTAGGCGAGCGCCGCCTCGCCCGGATAAAGCCGACCGAGCGACACGCCGCCGATTACGTCGCGCTCGACCATCGCATGGACCGCGGGCCGCGCCTCGACCGGAAGTGTCAGCGCAAACTCGTTGAAGAAGGCATCGCTTACCAGCTCGACCCCTGGGATCGCGCTCAGCCGCTCGGCGACCTCGACCGCACGCGCATGGTTGATCTCGGCCAGTCGCCCCAGCCCCTTCTCGCCCAGCAGCGTCATGTGCACGCTGAACGCCAGCGCACACAGCCCGCTGTTCGTGCAGATATTGCTCGTCGCCTTCTCGCGCCGGATATGCTGCTCGCGCGTCGACAGCGTCAGCACGAACCCGCGTTTGCCCTCGGCATCGATCGTCTCGCCGCACAGCCGCCCCGGCATCTGCCGGACATATTTCTCGCGCGTCGCGAACAGGCCCACATACGGCCCGCCGAACTGCAGCCCGACACCGATCGACTGGCCCTCGCCGACGACGATGTCCGCGCCCATCTCGCCCGGTGCCTTGATCAGCCCGAGCGCGACCGGCTCGGTCACCACCGCGATCAGCAGCGCCCCGACGGCGTGTGCGGCGTCGGCGATCGCGGTCAGATCCTCGATCCGCCCGAGGATGTCGGGATATTGGACGACGACGCAGCTCGTCTCTTTCGTGATCGCTGCGATCAGCCGCTCGCTGTCGGTGCCCTCGAAGCTCGGCACTGCCGTGTCGAGCACATCGCCGGTGAATCGCGCCATCGTCTTCGCAACCGAGACATAATGCGGGTGCAGTCCCGACGACAGGATCGCGCCCGTCCGCCGCGTGATCCGCCGCGCCATGCCGATCGCTTCCCAGCAGGCGGTCGATCCGTCGTACATCGAGGCGTTGGCAACGTCGCATCCGAGCAGCCGCGCGACCTGCGTCTGGAATTCGAACAGCACCTGCAAAGTACCCTGTGCAATCTCCGGCTGATAGGGGGTGTAGGCGGTCAGGAACTCGCCGCGCTGGATGATGTGATCGACGCTGGCCGGCACATGGTGGCGATAGGCGCCACAGCCGAGGAAGAAAG
>NZ_JANMWY010000256.1:0-3235 GCF_031380695.1 Sphingomonas sp.
GCGGCTTGCCCTGCTCCTGCGTCAGGATCCGACCGATATGCTCGGCCCGCTCGATCAGCAGCGCCGCCGCCTTGTGCAGGATCGCCGCGCGCTTCTCGACCCCGGTTGCACGCCACAGCGGCCACGCCCGCGCCGACGCTGCGAGCGCCTCGTCGAGGTCGGCCTTGCTGGCCAGCGGCAGCTCGGCGATGCCGCCGCCGGTGGCCGGATTGACGACGCGATATTCGTCGCGGCCTTCGCCGCTCCGCCAATTGCCGTCGATGAAGAGTTTGAGGTCTGCGTCATAGGTCATGGCGCCCAGATAGGCCTCCGCAGCGCCCGCGCCAACCCCGACGGCTTGAAGCCGTCGCCGACGCTCGCTACGCGGTAAAATCAAAGGAGATCGACATGACCAAGCAGGAACTGGCAACGAAGATGCAGGAAGCGGGCGCCTTCCTGCCGGGCAAGAAGGTCAAGGTCGATTTCGGCGACCAGGGCGCGCTGATGCTCGACGGAGTCGCCGGTGCGGTGACCGAAGCCGATGGCGTAGCCGATACCACGCTCAAGGTCAGCTGGGCCGACTGGGAAGCGCTCTCCTCGGGTCAGCTCGACGGCATGACCGCCTTCATGACCGGCAAGCTCAAGGTCGAGGGCGACATGTCGAATGCGATGCAATTGCAGGGCGTCCTCGGCAAGCTGAAGGACTGACCGCGCATGACCAAGATCTTTTCCACCGCCGCCGACGCCCTTCACGGCGCGCTCCATGATGGCATGACCATCGCCTGTGGCGGGTTCGGCCTGTCGGGGATGCCCGAGCGATTGATCGACGCCGTGGTCGCCAGCGGGGTCAAGGACCTGACCATCGCCAGCAACAACGCCGGGATCGACAATGTCGGCCTCGGCAAGCTGCTCCGCACGCGCCAGGTGAAGAAGATGATCTCGTCCTACGTCGGCGAGAATAAGGAGTTCGAGCGGCAATATCTGGCGGGGGAGCTCGAGGTCGAATTCTGCCCCCAGGGCACGCTGGCAGAGCGCATGCGCGCCGGCGGCGCGGGCATTCCCGGCTTCTATACCAAGACCGGCGTCGGCACCGAGGTCGCCGAGGGCAAGGAGGCCAAGACCTTCGATGGTGAGGAATATATCCTCGAGCGCGGCATCTTCGCCGACCTCGCGATCATCAAGGCGTGGCGCGCCGACGAGAGCGGCAACATCATGTTCCGCAAGACCGCCCGCAACTTCAACCAGCCCGCCGCCACCTGCGGCAAGATCTGCGTCGCCGAGGTCGAGGAGATCGTTCCCACCGGCAGCTTCGACCCCGACTGCATCCACCTCCCCTCGATCTACATCAACCGCCTGATCTGCGGCGCGCCGTATGAGAAGCAGATCGAGTTCAGGACGGTTCGGGAGCGGGAGAGCGTATGATGTTCGGCCTTCGTCGACCGCAAATTCATCCGGGGGAAATCTCACTACGACAGTCTTTCCCTAACCTGACCGATGACGCATTCGAAGTTGCTCGTTTTTGGGTCAGTCAGGAACGGAGTTTTGTAGCGGTTGGCTATCCCGAGAAATGGGAACCCGAGCTATTGGGCTCGATCCTAGTTGAAAGTATTCACACTGCCGCCGTTGCGTATTCAGCTCGAACAGGAATATCCGAGCAGATCGCGCTTTCTCGAATATTCAGCGGCTTTGATAGCGAACGCGCGAACCTAGCGTCGGAACAATCAGGGATGCCTAATCAATGACTTGGGACCGCAACCAGATGGCCGCCCGCGCCGCGCGCGAGCTTCAGGACGGCTATTACGTCAACCTCGGCATCGGCATTCCGACGCTGGTCGCCAACAATATCCCCGACGGGATGACGGTCACGCTGCAAAGCGAGAACGGCATGCTCGGCATCGGCCCCTTCCCCTATGATGACGAGGTCGACCCCGACCTGATCAACGCCGGCAAGCAGACCATCAGCGAGCTGCCGTCCTCCTCATACTTCTCCTCGTCCGACAGTTTCGCGATGATCCGCGGCGGGCATATCGACCTGACCGTACTCGGCGCGATGGAGGTGTCGGAGGGCGGCGACATCGCCAACTGGATGATCCCGGGCAAGATGATCAAGGGCATGGGCGGGGCGATGGACCTCGTCGCCGGGGTCAAGCGGATCATCGTCGTGATGGATCACAACGCCAAGGATGGCAGCCCCAAGTTCATCCCCGCCTGCACCCTGCCGCTGACCGGCAGGAACGTCGTCGACATGATCGTCACCGACCTCGCGGTGTTCGAGCGGCCCGATCATGGCTCGCCGTTCAAGCTGGTCGAATGCGCACCGGGCGTCACTCCCGATGACGTGCGCACTAAGACGACCGCGAGCTACACCGAATAGCAGAACTAGCGCGCGGCGATGGTCTTCGCCGCCGCCAGCCCATCGCGCCCATAGATATCTTCGCGATAGGCGATCGTATCGCCAACCGGCGCGGCGGTAAGATAGGTGATGTACACCGGCACCGGCACCGGCACGGGCACCTTCAGTTCGGGCTTGGCCGAAACCGTCGCCAGCGGCTTGCCGAACAGCCACCGCGCCAGCTTCGGCGCGCTTTGCAGCCGGATGCATCCCCCGCTCCGCTGCCGCGCCGGTTCGGCGAACAGGCTCTTGTCGTCGGTATCGTGGAGGTAGATCCCCATGTCGTTGGGGAACATGAACTTGACCCGCCCCATGCTGTTCTCCGCGCCCGGCAGTTGCCGCATCCTGATGTCCGGCATCTTGCCCGCCGCGACCGCTGCCCAGTCGATCGTCGTGGGGTCGACGACCTTCGCCTTGTCGGTCCAGTCGCTCAGCACCTGATAATGATATTTGACGAGCCAGCCCGGACCCTCGCTGATGATGTGCGGCGCCAGCCGGGTCGCAGCGAGGTCGGGGGGCACGTTCCAATACGGGTTGACGATCGCGTAACGGATCACCCCCGCCAGCATCGGCGTTGCATTGTCGGTGCGGCCCACGACCACCCGCATGCTGTCGCGAACGACCCCGTCCTCGACCATGTCGAGCCGCGCGTCGGCGGCGTCGACCAGCACATAGCGTCCGCCTTGCAGCACTCCCGGCAGCGCCCGCGCCCGCATCAGATTGACCCGCAGGAGCTGCACAGTGCGTGGGTCCTGCGCCTGGCCCAACGCCGCCCGCAGCGCGCCATAGGCCGGGTGCATCCACGGCATGGTGTCGAGAAACCGCGCCAGCGACGGCGCCTTGGCCGCGGCCTGCAGCATCAGG
>NZ_JANMWY010000297.1:0-4208 GCF_031380695.1 Sphingomonas sp.
CCTGCGTGCGCGCGTGACTTCCTGCCACGAATCCCTATATCCATGGCATGGCAGAAGATCCCAATCAGAATGAATATGGCGCGGACAGCATCAAGGTGCTCAAGGGCCTCGACGCGGTGCGCAAGCGGCCGGGTATGTACATCGGCGACACCGACGACGGGTCGGGCCTCCACCATATGGTGTTCGAGGTCAGCGACAATGCGATCGACGAAGCGCTCGCCGGGCACTGCGACCGCATCCTGATCCAGCTCAACCCCGATGGATCGGTCACGGTCGAGGATAATGGTCGCGGCATTCCGACCGGAATTCATACCGAGGAAGGCGTCAGTGCAGCCGAGGTCATCATGACCCAGCTCCACGCCGGCGGTAAGTTCGAGAACACGAGCGACGATAATGCCTATAAGGTCTCAGGCGGCCTCCACGGCGTCGGCGTGTCGGTCGTCAACGCGCTCAGCGAATGGCTTGACCTGACCATCTGGCGCGACGGCGAGGAGCATAATATGCGCTTCGCCTTCGGTGACGCGGTGGCGCCGTTGAAGCTCGTTGGCCCCGCGCCGGAAGGAAAAAAAGGCACGCGCGTGACCTTTTTCCCGTCGCCTGCGACCTTCAAGATCACCGAATTCGACTTCGAAAAGCTCGAGCATCGCTACCGCGAGCTGGCCTTCCTCAACTCCGGCGTTCGCCTGATCCTGGCCGATGCGCGCCACGAGGAACGGGTCGAGCATGAGTTGTACTATGAGGGCGGGATCGCCGCCTTCGTTAAATATCTCGACCGCGCCAAGACTCCGCTGTTCCCCGAACCGATCGCCATTTCGGCGGTCCGCGACGGCATCGGCATCGACGTCGCGCTGGAGTGGAACGACAGCTATTACGAGAATGTCCTGCCGTTCACCAACAACATCCCGCAGCGCGACGGCGGCACGCACATGGCCGCGTTCCGCGCCGCACTGACCCGCACGATCAACAATTATGCCGACAAGTCGGGCATGCTCAAGAAGGAACGGGTCACCCTCACCGGCGACGACATGCGCGAGGGGCTGACCGCGATCGTCTCGGTCAAGCTGCCCGACCCCAAGTTCAGTTCGCAGACCAAGGACAAGCTGGTCTCGTCCGAAGTCCGCCAGCCGCTCGAAAGCCTGATGGGTGACAAGATGGCCGAATGGCTGGAAGAGAATCCGGCCAACGCCCGCTCGATCGTCCAGAAAACAATCGATGCCGCCGCCGCGCGCGAGGCGGCGCGCAAGGCCCGTGACGCCAGCCGCAAGACGGTCATGGGTGTCGGCGGCCTGCCGGGCAAGCTGCACGATTGCCGTGAGCGCGATCCAGCCCGCTCCGAACTGTTCATCGTCGAAGGCGATTCCGCCGGCGGCTCGGCCAAGTCGGGACGCAACAGCGAATATCAGGCGATCTTGCCGATCCGCGGCAAGATCCTCAACGTCGAGCGCGCGCGGACCGACCGCATGCTGTCGTCGAAGGAGATCATCTCGCTGATCCAGGCGATGGGCACGGGCATCGGCCGCGAGGAGTTCAACCTCGACAAGCTGCGCTATCACAAGATTATCATCATGACCGACGCCGACGTCGACGGCGCCCACATCCGGACGCTGTTGCTGACCTTCTTCTATCGCCAGATGCCCGAGCTGATCGACGCTGGCCACCTGCTCATCGCCCAGCCGCCGCTGTACAAGGCGACCCGCCGCAAGGCGGTCGAATATCTCAAGGACGAGGCGGCGCTCGACGATTATCTGGTCCGCAATGGGGTCGAACTGGCGCTGCTCGACGGAATCGGCTCGGGCGCGCCGCTGCTGGCGCTGGTCGAACATGCCCGGCGGATGCGATCGCTGATGCGCTATGCCCCGCGCCGCTACGATCCGGTGATCGTCGAGACGTTGTCGCTCGGCGGCGCGCTCGATCCCGCGATTGGCGCGCCCGAGCGGGCGACGCGGCTGGCAGAGGTCATGCGCCGGCTCGATCAGGGCGATCCCGAAGCCGCCTGGACCGCGCGGATGACGGCCGAGGGGGGGTTCCATTTCGAACGGCTGTGGCGCGGCGTGACCGATCACCACATCATCGAAGCGGCATTCATCGATTCCGCCGAAGCGCGCAAATTGCACTCGCTTGCCCAGGAGCAGGCGGAAATATACGTCGGCGCGCGCAAGCTGATCGCGATCAAGAGCGCAGATCTGGCGGAAACGTCGGCCGAAACTGACAGCGACGAGCTACCGGGGAGCGAAGAGGGCAACGCGCTTCGCGACGATGACTCCGAAGCCGACGCGGACGCGGATGCGTTGGTCATCGGCAAGGGCGAGAATCTGGTCGCCCGCCCGTCGCAGCTGCTCGACGCCATCCTGGCCGCCGGGCGAAAGGGCCTCGCCATCCAGCGCTACAAGGGGCTCGGCGAGATGAACGCCGATCAATTGTGGGAAACCACGCTCGACCCGCTTAACCGCTCGATGCTCCGCGTCGAAGTGACCCAGGCCGATGTCGCCGACGAGATCTTCACGCGCCTGATGGGCGACGTCGTCGAGCCGCGCCGCGAGTTCATTCAGGACAATGCGCTGAACGTCGCCAACCTCGACGTCTGATCGTCGTTAATCGAACGCTAACTTAAACATCCGTTCCCGACCGATATCGCGCTGATCGCCGAGCAGGCGGTGCAAGCGAAATCGACGTTCCTCGCCAACATGAGCCATGAAATACGCACGCCGATGAACGGGGTCGTCGGCTTTACCGACCTGCTGCTGGCGGGACAATTGCGCGACGAACAGCGCTGCCATGTCGAAATGCTCGCCGATTCGGGCCGGTCGATGATGCGACTGCTCAACGACATCCTCGACATTTCGCGGATCGAAGCCGGCCAGATGCAGATTGCGAACGAACCGTTCGACCTACTCCATCGGCTTGGAGATGCGACCCGCCTGATGCACTCGATCGCCGAGCGCAAGGGCCTCGACCTCGCCTTTTCTACGCACGGCGAGGTGCCCACGTGGGTCATCGGCGACCAGCTGAGCGTACGCCAGATCCTGCTCAACCTGATCGGCAATGCCGTCAAATTCACTGAACGGGGGAGCATCCGCGTACAGGTCTCGGTCGATCGCAGCGCGCTCGGCCAGCGGATCATCGTTGCGGTTTGCGATAGTGGCATCGGTATCGCGGAGGACCAGCTCGACCCGATATTCAATCAATTTGCGCAGGCCGACAGCTCGATCGCCAGCCGGTTCGGCGGCACAGAGCTCGGCCTGACGATCAGCGTCCAGCTCGCGCACGCGATGGGTGGTGCGCTGTGCGTCGAAAGCGAGGTGGGCATCGGCACGACCTTCACGCTGACGCTACCGCTGATCGAGGCGGCGGCCGACACGAAACAGTCCCGCAACGCTCGCCCCATTCCGGCAGTTCTCTCGCGGCGCGGCGATCGACCGCGCATCCGTGCCGGATAAGCGCTCGGAACATCCGCGTCCGCCCGCTATTGTCCCCCCGATGACCGGCCCCACCATTACCGTCGCCTCCTATAATATGCGCAAGGCGATCGGGATCGACCGGCGGCGCAACCCCGGACGCGTGCTCGCCGTGTTGCAGGAGATCGATGCTGACATCGTCGCGCTGCAGGAGGCGGACAAGCGCTTTGGCACCCGCGCTTCGGCCGTGCCTCACGCACTAATCGACGATCATGGGCTCTACAAACCGGTCGAGTTCGGGGTCAGCCATTCGCGTTTCGCCCACGCGTTCCCGTTCGGCGAGCAGATCGAAACGAAGCTCGGTCTCGTAACGAAGAATCTCGGCTGGCACGGCAACGCCATCTTGGTGAAACGCGAGGTCGAGATTACCGGCTATGAAGCGCTCGACCTGCCGACGCTTGAGCCGCGCGGCGCGGTCCTCGCCGAGCTCGACATTCGTGGCTTGGAAGTGCGCATCGTCGGCATGCACCTTGATCTCTCCGGACTGTGGCGCAAGCGGCAGGTACACTCGATCCTCGACCATATCCGCCGCCGCCACCGGCCGATGCCGACGATCATCATGGGCGACACCAATGAATGGCGTGAGGGCGGCGGCGTGCTGAAGGAGTTTCTGCCGGGGTTCGAGATTGCCAATACCGGGTTCAGCTTCCACGCCCGCCGCCCGGTCGCCGCGCTCGACCGGATCATCGTCGACAAGAAGCTCAGGATCGCCTCATGCGGGGTTCATCGCAGCGTTGCTGCGGCCAAGGCCTC
>NZ_JANMWY010000302.1:0-10886 GCF_031380695.1 Sphingomonas sp.
GCAGCCCAGGCGGCGTTCGGCCTCGTCAGCATCGCCCGCATCGCCGTTACGGGCGGCGACGGTAGCGGCCCCGAACTTGCGGGAAGGACAACGGTCACCCCCTGCGGCGGCTGCCGCCAGTCGATCCTCGAAGCCGCCCAGCTGTCCGGGCGCGATATCGAAATCCTGTGCGCGAGCGGGGACGGCAATGCTGTCGAAGGGCACGCCATCAGTGCGCTAATTCCGCACGGCTTTGGTCCAGCGAGTCTGCACGTTTCGGCCTAAGCCAGTTTGATCTCGCGCAGCCGCTCGGCGAGATAATCGTGGGCGGTAATCGGGGGCCACTTGGCCTCCTCGCCCGCCGGCACCGTCCCGGGTAACGCCTCGATCAGAAAATCGGGGCGGAAGTGGAGGAAGAAGGGCATCGAGAAGCGCGCGTGGCTCGCCCGGTCGGGGGCTGGATTGACGACGCGGTGCGAAGTCGAGCGAAGGCGGCCGTTGGTCAGGCGCTGCAGCATGTCGCCGATGTTGATCACCAGCTCGCCCTGCTTCGGGCTGACCGGGATCCAGCGGCCATCCTTCGTTTTCAGTTCCAGTCCCGCCTCTTCCGCCCCGAGCAGCAGCGTGATCGTGTTGATATCCTCATGAGCGCCGGCGCGGATATGCTGGCCCGTCGGCGCAGACTGCGGCGGGTAATGCAGTAGCCGCAGCACCGAATTGCCGTCGCGGACGGTATCGGTGAAATAATCCTCGTCGATGGCGAGATAGCGGGCGATGGCGCGCAACACCTTTACCCCGACCGCATCGAACGCGTCGAACAGCGTGAGGAAAGTTTCGCGAAAGCCGGGCAGTTCGCTCGGCCAGATATTGTCCGCCATCATTGCGCGGAACCGATGGCCCGCCGCCAGCTCCCGTCCGACGTGCCAGAACTCCTTGAGGTCGTGCGCCTGCGCGCCCTTGGCGGTCTCGACCCCGAATGCGGTGTAGCCGCGCGATCCGCCGCAACCGGGGACGAGGTATGCGCCCTTGATCTGTTCGGGCAGCGCGAAAAAAGCCTTCGCTTGCTCCTCGGCGCGTTCGATCAGCGACTGCGATATGCCGTGGTCACGGACGATGGCGAAACCGTAATCCTCGAAGCTATGGCCGACGCTCTTAGCGAAGCTCGCCGGGTCGCGGTCGGCGGCAGTCAGGCTCAGGGATGCGATATTGTCTTGCATGTCCGGTGTCTTAGCTCGTGATCAGCAGGCCCGCCAGCGCCGCGCTCATCAGGTTCGCGAGGCTCCCTGCCAGAAGCGCGCGCAGGCCGAGGCGGGCGATCACCGGTCGCTGGTTGGGCGCAAGCCCGCCCGTGACCGCCATCTGGATCGCAATCGAGCTGAAATTGGCGAAACCGCACAGCGCGAAGGTGACGATCGCGCGGCTGCGGTCGCTGAGCAGCGCCGCCGCGCCCTGCGGATTGCCAAGGTCGATGAAGGCGACGAACTCGTTGAGCACGATCTTGGTGCCGAACAGCCCGCCGGCGGTCCCGGCTTCGGTCCACGGCACGCCGATCAGGAACATCACCGGCTTGAAGATCCAGCCGACGATGCCCTGGAAACTCCACCCGTCCTGACCGAACCAGTGGCCGATCCCGCCGAGCAAACCATTGGCGAGCGCAACCAGCGCGACGAACGCCAGCACCATCGCCCCGACCGCGACGGCGAGGCGGACGCCGGTCTGCGCCCCGGCGGCGGCGGCCATGATGATGTTGGCCGGGCGCTCGCCTTCTTCGAATGTTTCCGCGATCTCGACACGATCGGGCGCATCGCCGCCCTCGAGCGGGAGCTCGCCGTCCTTGGGCAATCCGTCGGGCATGATGATCTTGGCCATCAGGATTCCGCCCGGTGCCGACATGAAGGCTGCGGCGAGGAGATAAGGAAGATATTTGTCGCCGAGCAGGCTGGCGTATGCGGCGAGGATGGTCCCCGCGACGCCCGCCATGCCGACCGTCATTACGGTGAACAGCTGTGGCGGGGTCAGTGCGGCGAGATAGGGGCGAATGACCAGCGGCGATTCGCTCTGGCCGACGAAGATGTTGGCAGCAGCGCTGAGGCTTTCGACTCGGCTGATCCCGGTGACCCAGCCGATCGCCCCGCCAACCCAGCGCACGATCCGCTGCATGATGCCGAGATAATAGAGGATCGACACCAGCGCCGCGAAGAAGATGATCACCGGCAGCGCGGCGATGGCGAAGGTGTTGGCGAGTGGGTTCCTGGCGGTCGGCCCGAACAGGAATTCGGTGCCCTTGCCGGCATAGCCGAGCAGGTCGGCCACCCCCGACGACATCCCCTCGATCGCCGCGACGCCCCATGGCGTATGCAGCACGATCGCGGCGATCGCGGCCTGCAACGCGAACGCGGCGCCGACGACCCGCAGGCGGATCGCGCGGCGGTCGGTCGATGCGGCCCAGGCAATGACGAGGATGACGACGATGCCGACGATGCCCAGCAGCGATTGATTCATGAACACGCTTCCCCGGCCCTACCAGACCATTGCTTGTGACGCATGGCGCGCGGCGGCGTCGAGCAATTTAATTGCTTCGTCCGGCGTGTCGGCGACGAGTAACTGACCCCGCCGCGCCGGTGAGAGGAAGCCCGAAGACGAGACATGATCGAGAAAGCCCGTCAACCCGTCCCAAAAGCCGTCGACATTGACCAGGCAGAACGGCTTGGCGTGATAGCCGAGCGCGTTCCACGACCAGGCTTCGAACAGTTCGTCGAGCGTCCCGATCCCGCCTGGCAGGCACAGGAAACCGTCGGCCAGCTCGGTCATCTTGGCCTTGCGCTCGTGCATCCCGGCGACCTTGTGCAGCTCGGTCAGGCCGGTGTGTGCGACTTCGAGGCCGACCAGCGCTTCCGGAATCACGCCATAGCTCTTCCCGCCCGCAGCGATGACCGTATCGGCGACGATCCCCATCAACCCGAGCCGGCCGCCGCCATAGACGAGGTCGATGCCGTGCGCCCCCAGCGCGTTGCCCGTAGCGCGCGCGGCGTCGGCGAATCGCTCGTCGCTGCCTGGCGCAGAGCCGCAGTAAACCGCGAGGCGCTTGAGGTTCACAGCGCGACCATCGCTTTAAGGTCCGCTTCGGGCCGCGCGCCGAAGTGCGAGATGATCTCGGCCGCCGCGATCGCCCCGGTCCGCAGCTGCCGCGCCAGCCCGACACCCCTGCACCGCGCGGTCAGGAATCCGGCCGCGAACAAGTCGCCGGCGCCGGTAGTGTCAACCAGCGTCGGGATCGGCGCGGCGGGGATGTCGATACGCTGGCCCCGTTCGACCGCGATCGCCCCCGCCGGCCCGCGCGTGATCACCAGCGTCGGCACCTTGGCCGCCATTTCCGCCAGCGCGCCGTCCAGGTCGCTGCTCGCGGTCATCTGGAACAACTCATCCTCGTTGGCGAACAGCAGGTCGACCCCGCCCGCTTCGATCATGCGCGCAAAGCCCTCCTTGCGGCCGGCGATGCACACGCTTTCGGACACAGTGAAGGCGACTTGCCGACCGGCGTCATGGGCGATCGCGACGGCCCGCTCCATCGCCCCGCGCGGGCCTGCGGGTCCCCACAGATAGCCTTCGAGGTAGAGAATGCTGGCGGCGCGGATCTGCGCCTCGTCGAGCGCATCGGCGCGCAATTCGTGGCTGGCGCCGGGGCAGGTGTTCATCGTCCGCTGCGCGTCGGGAGTGACCAGGATAAGGCAGCGGCCGGTCGGAAGGGTCCCACTCGCCAGCGGCGGCGTGTCGAACGCCACGCCGAGCGCATGCATGTCGTGGGCGAAGATCTTGCCGAGCTGGTCGTCGGCGATCTGGCCGATGAACGCCGCCTGCCCGCCCATCGCCGCGACCCCGGCCATGGTGTTGGCGGCCGACCCGCCCGACGTTTCGCGCGCGCTGCCCATCGCCGCGTAGAGCGCATCGGCTTGGCGCGGCGAGAGCAGCTGCATCGACCCCTTGGGCAGGTCGTGCTCGGCCAGGAATGCCTCGTCGCAGGTCGCGATGACATCGACGATGGCGTCGCCGATGGCGAGGATGTCGAGGCCGGGGGAGGTCACGGCTGACGCCCCTACCCGCTTGAAAAGGAAGCGGTCAATGCGGGCTTGCCGTCGCCGCTGTAGGCGCTAGGCCTCCCACGATGACCGAAACAGCATCGCCCCGCGCGATCACCCCGTCCCTCCTCGCGCTCGCTATCTTCTATGGCGGAATGGTGTGCATCGCCGGTGTGCTCGGCAACAAGCAGGTCGCGCTGGGGCCGCTGGCGGTCGAAGGCGGCATTTTCGCCTTCCTGATGCTGGTCGCGACGTCGAGCGCGGTGGCCGAATTGCACGGGCGCGCGGTCGCCAACCAGCTGGTGCTGTGGGGGTTCGTCCCGCTGGTCGCGTCGGTGTTGCTGGCATTGCTCGTGCTCGTGCTGCCGGCCTCTGGGTCGATGCAGCCCGCTAGCCTGGCAGCGTTCGACACCATCATGGGTTCGACCCCGCGCATCTGGCTCGGCGGGATCACCGCCTATGGCTGCTCGACCCTGCTCAACGTCGCGATCTTCAGTCGGTTGAAGCGGGGCGGCGGGTCGCTGTTGTTCATCCGCTCGGCGGTGGCGAGCATGGCGAGCCAGATCGTCGACACGCTGATCTTCATCACCATCGCCTTTTACGGCGTGTTCCCGATCGGCGAATTGCTGCTCGGACAGATGCTGGCGAAGGTCGTGCTGTCGGCGGTGGTCGTCCCGCTGGCGATAGTGTTGCTCGTGCGCATCGGTCGGCGACTAGATCACAGTCGCAACTAGCCAGCGGCTTGTTCCGGATCGGCCCATTTGCTTTAGCGCCCCCACGAGTCGCGGGGACAAGTGACCGGAAAGCGTGGTTTTTCACCAGGATGAAGGACGAGGCCAGATGGCTTTCGAGTCGTCATCGCCTTGTCTCATTCCGCCGCTAGCAGCCCCCGAGCCTGAGTAATAGATTCCAAGGCATTGGGGACAATCGTGAACAAACTTCTTCTGCTCTGCACGGCCGCGACCATCGTCGCGCCAACCGCCGCCCTCGCCCAGTCGACCGGGTCGGTCGACTTTGAAAAGGACGTCATCGTCGTCACCGGCACCCGCGCCAATAACGGCGTCAGCGGCGTCGTCGTGCCCGATTCGACCAAGGCCAAGGCGGTCATCACGCAGGAACTGATCGCCCGCCAGAACCCCGGTCAGACGATCCTCAACACGATCAACCTCGTGCCCAGCGTCAATTTCACCAACAATGATCCCTATGGCGGATCGGGCGGCAACATCCGCATCCGCGGTTTCGACGGCAACCGCATCAGCCTGACCTTCGACGGCATTCCGCTCAACGACAGCGGTAATTATGCGATCTTCGCCGGCCAGCAGCTCGACCCGGAAGTGATCGAAGAGGTCAACGTCAACCTGGGCGTCACTGACGTCGATTCGCCGACCGCCTCGGCCGCCGGCGGCACCGTCAACTACCGCTCGTTGATCCCCAGCAAGACGCCGGGCGTACGCGTATCGGGCTCGATCGGCGACTTTGGCTACCACCGTATTTTCGGCTTGCTGCAGACCGGCACGCTGACCTCGTTCGGGACCCGCGCCTGGGTGTCGGGCAGCTATGCCAAGAATGACAAGTTCAAGGGCCCGGGCAAGATCGAGAAATCGCAGTTCAACGGCAAGATTTACCAGCCACTGGGGACTGCCGGCGACTTCATTGCGCTTGCCGGCCATTATAACGAGAACCGCAACAATTTTTACCGCAATCCGTCGATCACCGACCTGCGCGGTACTTTCGGGTCGACTGTGGTTCCCGCCACCGCCAGCCCCGACGCGCCGATTTTCGTCGGAGATTATAACGATACTCAGCAGAACGCGCTGTTCGCGTTCGAGAATCTTGCGAAGTGTAACCGCACTGTCGGTGGCCGGGGTGTCCAAAACGACAATGGGGGCACCGGACCGAATGGGACCCTCCCGGCAGACGCCGCCATTAATGGCTCGACCGCCAATAACCCGGCCAACAGCAGCAGCTGCTCAAATTTCTACGGTGTTCGGATCAACCCTTCGAACACCGGCAACATCCGTGGCTCGTCGCGCTTCACGCTGGCCCAGGGCCTGGTCCTGACGGTCGACCCCAGCTATCAATATGTCCTCGCCAACGGCGGCGGATCGACCGCGTTCAACGAGTTTGATGCTCAGCTCAAAGGCTCTGCAACGACCTCGGCCGGTGTCGATCTCAACCGCGACGGTGACACGCTCGACCGCATCCGCCTGCTGACGCCGAACAATACCAACACCCACCGCTTCGGCCTGACCAGCTCGCTGATCTGGGACATCGGCCATAATCACCGCGTGCGCGTCGCCTATACCTATGATCGCGCGAAGCATCGGCAGACCGGCGAATATGGCTATCTGCTGGCTGACGGTCGTCCGTTCAACAATTTCGGCGGCCGTGGCGAAGGCCCGGTGCTCGATGCAGCGGGCAATATCCTGCAGCAGCGAGACCGCACTTCGATCGCTCTGCTGAACCAGGTAGCCGGGCAATATGTCGGCTGGTTCATGGAGCGCAAGCTGCGGGTCGAGGCGGGCGTGCGCCGACCCTTCTTCCAGCGCAACCTTGACCAGCATTGCTACACGTTCGCCAGTGGATCAGGCTTCGCCTATTGCACCAGCCAGGTTCTCGGAGCGACGCCGATAGCCTTGCCGGCCAACGGCAACTATGTCGTTCCCGCCAACTTCGTGCCGGCATTGGGGGCGCAGGTCCCGACGAACGCGGTCTATGCCCCGTTCAAGGCGAAGTATAAGTTCGGTAAGCTGCTTCCCAACGTCGGCGCGACGTTCAAGTTTACGCCCGAAGTGAGCATGTTCGCCAGTTATGCCAAGGGCTTCTCCGCCCCGCGGACCGACAATCTCTACCGCCGCCCGGTGGTCCAGGTGACACCGGAAGAAACCAACGCGTTCGACGTCGGTCTGCGCTACACCTCGCGCCAGGTGCAGGCTCAGGTCACGCTGTGGGATATCGGCTACAAGAACCGGATCGTGTCGTCATATGACCCGGATCTCGGCATCTCACTCGACCGCAACGTCGGCCGGGTCAAGAGCAAGGGTGTCGACGCGAGCATCGCGTTCAAGCCGATAAAGCAACTCTCGCTGCTCGCGATCGCCAGCTACATCGACGCGAAATTGCAGCAGAATGTCGAGATCGGCTCGGTAAAGGGTGTCGCAGTGCAGCCGGCGCTGCCGGTCGGCACCATCTATTGCGCCGGTGCGCCCACCGCGATCGGCCAAGTGGTCACGACCTGCGCTCCGACGGCGGGCAAGCGCGTCACCGAAACGCCGAAGCTGCAATATGGCGGCCGCATCGGACTCGAGTTCGGGCCGGTATCGATGGGCTTGCAGGGTAAATATGTCGGCAAGCGCTTCGCCACCGACACCAACGACGTCGTGTCGAAGGGCTATGCCACGGTCGATTTCGACGCTCGTGTGTCGGCCAAGCCGCTTGGCTTGGAAAAGACCTATTTCCAATTTAATGTCATCAACATCACCAACCGCTTCTATTTCGGCAATATCAGCACGCAGATCAACGCGGCGGGTAACCCGAACTTCTCGATCGGATCGCCACGGACCTTCATCGGGACGCTGAACGTCGGTTTCTAAACCGGTCCGCGACTGTGAGTATTGGCGCCGCTTTCCACGGGAGGTGGCGCCGCTTTCTCTTGCTCAACCGTCGTAGTCGACCGTCACGCCGTCGCCCTGCGGCACCGCTTGGCAGGTCAGGATATAGCCAGCCGCGACTTCGTCCTTGCTCAGGCCATAGTTGACCAGCATCCGCACTTGGCCGCCGGTCAGCTTCGCCCGGCACGTCGCGCACACCCCGGCCTTGCAGGCATAGGGCGCGGAGAGACCGGCGAGCCGCGCGCTGTCGAGGATATTGCCGGCGGCGGCATCGAACGGGATGCGGCGGCGGCGGCCCTCCAGCGTGACCTCGACCTGCAAGCCCTCGGCCTTGCGCCGGGCATCGCCGAACTCGGCCACTTCCGCACCCGACAGTGCGCCGACGCTGAACCGCTCGACCAGCACGTGATCGGGATTGACCCCGGCGTTGATCAGCGCGCGCTCGGCGGTATCCATCATCGCGCCGGGGCCGCAGATGAAGGCGGCATCGACCTGTGCCGGGTCGACCAGCGTGTCGAGCAGATGCGCGATCCGCGCCTCGTCGAGGCGGCCGTTGAACAATTCGATGTCGTCGGCCTCGGCGGTCAGGAAATGATAGAGCTGGAGCCGGGCGAGATAGCGGTCCTTGAGCGCCGCCAGCTCCTCGAGAAACATGATCGAGCTTGAGGTGCGATTGCCGTAGAGCAGGACGAACTGGCTGTCGGGTTCGGTCGCGAGGCCGGTGGCGAGCAGCGACAGGATCGGGGTGATGCCCGATCCGCCGGCGAAGAACAGGTAATTGCGCGTGGCGCTTGGCGTGAACTCCCAGGTGAAGGCGCCATGCGGGGCGAGGGTTTCGATCGTGCCACCGGGGGCGAGATGCTGCCGCGCCCAGGTCGAGAAAACGCCCCCGTCGAGCTGCTTGATCGACACGCGCAGCGGGCCGGCGGGCGCTGGCGTACACAGCGAGTAATTGCGGCGGATGTCCTCGCCAGCGATCTCGGCGCGAAAGGTCAGATGCTGGCCGGGCTTGAAGCGGAACGCATCCACATCGTCCGAAGCAAGCGTGACGGTGATCGCGTCGGCGGTCTCGGGGCGGACGTCGACGATCGTCAGCGCGTGGAAATGCTCGGTGGTCAGTGACATTTGAAGCGGTCGAACGGCTCGAGGCAGGCGGTGCAGCGCCACTGCGCCTTGCACGGAGTCGAGCCGAAGCGGCTGACCTCGACCGTGTCGGTCGATCCGCAACGCGGACAGGTAGGAGTGGTCGCGAGCGACGGCGGGGCGATGCCATAGGCTTCGAGCAGCGCGCGGCCCCTCGCCGTAATCCAGTCCGTGGTCCACGGCGGCGACAGCTGACTGACGATCGGCAGGTCGGCGAAGCCGGAGCGGTCGAGCGCTTCGCGCAGCATCAGCGCGATAACCAACGTCGCCCGGCCCACGGGGTATGTAGGCGGGATTAGCAGCGCCGGAGGATCGTGGCGGACACCGCGCACGATGCCCAGTTCAACCAGCGGGACCGCCGGGATCTCTGGATCGGGGACATCGGCAATCGCGGCCATGATCGCGGCTTCGTCGAGCATCGGGCGGGTCGCGAGCGTCACCATGTCGCGTCGGGATAGCTGCGCGGGAGATGCTGCATCAGCGCGAGGAGCGGGCCGAGATGCTCGCTGTGGTGGCCGTTGCGGCCGCCGGTGACGGCGCGCGGCATGACCGGCTGCGGGAGCCCGGCCTCAGTGAGCACCCCAGCGATGGCGGCATCGAACGCCGGGCGGAGTGCGGCCTTGTCGACACCGACCCCGCTCGCGATCATCGCCTCGTCCACTTGGTCGATGACGAACAGTTCGTCGACAAAGCGCCAGTGCCAGTCGAGCCCGTCGATCATCCGCTGGCGGCTCTCTTCGGTGCCGTCGCCGAGGCGGATGACCCAGTCGGCCGACAGTTCGACATGATAGCGGACTTCCTTGACGGCTTTGGCCGCGATCTCGGCGAAACGCGGATCGGCCGAGCGGGAGAGCGCATCGTAAAAGGCCACCTGATAGGTGGAAAAAAGCCATTGCCGCGCAATCGTCTGGGCAAAGTCGCCATTGGGCTGCTCGACCATCAGGCAATTGATGAAATCGAGCACGTCGCGGTGGAAGGCGAGCTTGTCGGCGTCCCTCCCCTGTCCTTCGATCGCCCCGGCCAGGCCGAGGAACAGCGTCGCCTGCCCGATCATGTCGAGCGCCATGTTGGCGAGGCTGAGATCAACCTCCAGCGCCGGCGCATGGCCGCACCATTCGCCGAGCCGCTGACCGAGGATCAGCGCATCGTCGCCCAGCCGCGTGGCATAGTCGAAGAGCGGATCGGCGGCCTTGCGCTCAATCTCATTCGCAATCGTCGGGAGCGTAGCCATCAGATGTGCGTGACCACGTCGGGGATGTCGTAGAAGGTCGGGTGGCGATAGATTTTGTCGTCGGCGGGTTCGAACATTTCGCTCGCTTGCGCCGGATCCGACGCGACGATTTCCGACGAACGGACTGCCCAGATGCTGACCCCCTCGCTGCGCCGCGTATAGGTGTCGCGGGCGTGGCGGATCGCCATTTCGCTGTCGGAGGCGTGGACCGAACCGACGTGGCGGTGGCTCAGGCCCCCGCGGGCGCGGATGAACACTTCCCATAGCGGCCAGTCGCGGCTTGCCCTCGCTTCGCTCATCAGGCGGCCTTTTTTGCCTGCCGCTTGGCCTCGTGCGCCGATGCCGCTTCACGCACCCAGACGCCGTCGTCCCAGGCGGCGCGGCGAGCCTTCATCCGCTCTTTGGCGACGGGCCCCTCGCCGCGCACGACCGCATAAAACTCGTCCCAATCTACCATGCCATAGGCATAACCCTGCCTGGACTCGTCCCAAACGAGATCGGGGTCTGGCACTCTTAGTCCCAAAAACTCGGCCTGTGGCACGCTGATGTCGACGAACTTCTGGCGCAAATCGTCGTTGGTATCGCGCTTGATCCGCCACCGCATCGACTGCGCCGTATTGGGGGAATCGGCATCCGGCGGGCCAAACATCATCAGGCTCGGCCACCACCAGCGGTTGAGCGCATCCTGCGCCATCCGCTTTTGATCGGCGGTGCCATTGGCCATGGCGATCATGATCTCATAGCCCTGGCGTTGGTGGAAGCTTTCCTCCTTGCACACGCGCACCATGGCGCGGGCGTAAGGGCCGTAGCTGGTGCGCTGCAGCGGGACCTGGTTCATGATCGCGG
>NZ_JANMWY010000310.1:0-5802 GCF_031380695.1 Sphingomonas sp.
TCCGCTTCCCCAAGCGCCTGCGGGTCGAGATCGACGTTCCGGCCGAACTGGAACGGGCTCGCCTCCCCGCGCTGCTGCTGCAGCCAATCGTCGAGAACGCGATCAAATATGGCGTCGCCGCCAGCCGCGAGAAGGTCGTGCTGCGCATTGCCGCGACCCCCGACGGCCCGGACCGACTCGCCCTGACCGTGACCAACCACCGCGAAGGCAAGCGCGCATCGTCTGCGCTCGCCACCCCATCGCACGGCACCGGTGTCGGCCTCGCCAACGTCTGCGGCAGGCTCAATGCCCGCTTCGGCGACGCGGCGACCTGTACCTTCGGCCCGCTCGGCGACGCTGCCTATGAAGTGCGACTGACGATGCCGTTCGAGCCCGCTCCCGATCCGGAATCCCGCGCCAATGCATGACACCATTCAGCCCGACCAGCCCGCGCTCGCCGATGCCCACGCCGAGCTGACCATCCTCATCGCCGATGACGAGCCGCTCGCTGCCGAGCGGCTGCAGCTGCTCCTCGCCCGCTGCGGCCATGTCCACCTCCTCGGCACCGCCAGCGACGGCGAGGGCGCGATCCGCATGGCGGACGCACTGACCCCCGACCTGATGCTGCTCGACATCGCCATGCCCGGCCTCGACGGGATCGAGGTCGCGCGCGCGCTCGCCGCTCGCCGCCCGGCGCCGGCGGTCATCTTCATCACGGCCTTCGATCAGTTCGCGGTCGCCGCGTTCGAAGTCGCAGCGGTCGACTATGTCATGAAGCCGGTCGATCCCGACCGCCTGGCCCGCGCCCTCGATCGCGCGCGCGCCTACCTGCGCCGCCGCGACGAGGCCGGCACCCCCGACCCCGCCCCGCCGTCGAAGCATCTCGCGGAATTCTGGGCGTCCGACATGTCGGGTCTGGTCCGCATTGCCGCGCGCGACATCGACCGCGTCTCGGCTGAGCGAGATTATATGCGCCTTCACGTCGGCGCGCGCAGCTGGTTGATCCACAGCTCGATGAACGCGCTCGAGGACGGGCTCGACCCGGCGCTGTTCCTTCGCCTCCACCGCTCGGCGATCGTTCGCCGCGACGTCATCACCGGCTTCTCGCGCAACGCCTCGGGCCGTTGGATCGCCCGCCTCGCCGACGGCAGCTAACAGCCCGTCGGCCGCCTCTACAGCGACGCCGTCCGCGAAATGGCCGGTCGCTAGACGCGAAAATGCCGCCCGCCCCCTTGGGGACGGGCGGCACTCGTTGCAGATTGGTTCAGCGCTTTTTGATCAACATTGCCTCGACCGACACCTGGCCGCGCTTCGACATGGCGCGTTCGATCGCCGCCGTAACCTGGAGTTGCGCGGTGTTCACGACGTCGGAGCGACACCCGACGACATCGAGCGTTTCCACCCCTCCCTCGGTACTGCCGCCGCAAATCGCCTTGGCAGCGCCGCGCACCCGGCGATAAAGCGTCGCCGCTCCCTCGCGGTTGGTCAGATTAAGGTCGGCGTAAGATATTTCGATCCGCTGCATTTCGCCGGCGGGTGCGGGCGCGGGCTGAGCGGCGGCGGCGGCCGCCAGGGCGATCAAGATCATCATGGCTATGCTCCTTCATCGATCCGCCAGGCGGGATGCCCGGTTGGGTCGAACAAGGCGCTACGCTGCTTGAGGCCCACCTTGGTGTGTTATTGTACCAACACAGTCTAAATAACGACAAAGGGCGGTTTTCCGCGACGAACAGTTGGGCTCAGTCGACCGGCGCGATCTCCCGATTGAGCGATTTGCGCGCAACCGCTCCGGTCACGGCGACGTCCATCGTCACATTGCCCAGCGTGCGGAAGATGTCCGGGATTGTCTCGACCGCGATCAGGATCGCCAGCGGCTCGATCGGTACCCCCATCGCCAACGCGATCGGCGCGACCGACGTCACGAAGCTCAGCTGACCGGGCAGGCTGACCGTCCCGAACGTGGTCGTCGCCGCCACCGCGACCCCGGCGATCAGCGCCAGCGGGCTTAGGCCGAGCCCCATCCAGTGCGCGACATAGATCGCCACGCCCATGTTCATTGCCGGACCAGTCGCGCGGAACAGCGCCACCGCCAGCGGCAGGGTCACGTCGGCACTTGTCGGCGGCACGCCCAATTCCTTCGCCGCAGCCAGCATCGCCGGCAGCGAGGCCAGACTCGATTGGGTCGAGATCGCCACCGCCTGCGGCGCGACCATCTCGCGCGCGAACCGCGCCAACGGCCAGCGCGCGACCGCAGCCGCGACGACATAGGCCGCCAGCAGGATCGCGATCCCCAGGCTCGAAATCAGCACCATATAATGCAGTACCGCCCCGAACGCCGCACCCCCGGCCCCCGCGCCGACCGCAAAGGCCAGCGCCAGCACCCCGACGGGCGCCAGCCACAGCACCCAGCCGATGATCACCAGCATCGCCTCGGCCAGCGCGTCGAAGAACGCCGCCAGCGGTCGCCTTTTCTCGCCGGGCAGTCGCGTGATGGCAAAGGCGAACAGCGCGGTGAACACGACCAGTTGCAGGACCGACCCCTCGGCCGCCGCCTTGATCACATTGGGCGGCACGATCGACCGTACGAAGTCCGCCAGCCCCGGCACCGCCGCCGCCGTGGCATTGGCATCGACCCCGGCCAGCCCGGCCCGCAATGCCTCGCCCGCCGCCACCGGCAAGGGGAAGACGTCCAGCAGCAGCGGCATCACCACCGCCCCGAATACTGCCGATCCGGTCAGGATCACTGCGAACCACAGCATCGACCGACCGGCAACGCCGCCCTCGCGCACCGCGTCGCTGCCGCCGACGATGCCGGTCACCAGCAGGCCGACGATCAGCGGGATGACCGTCATCTTCAACGCGTCGAGCCACAGCCCGCCGATGGTCGACGCCGCCCGCACGACCGGTTCGCTCCACGACGACTTGGCGCTGAGCGCCCCGACCAGCAGGCCGATGACTAGCGCGCCGAGCACCCGCCACGTCGGCCCAATCCTCATGACCGGACCCCGCCCGCCCGGATCAACGCGGTTTCTTGAATCGGTAGATGAAGCGGTCGGTCTTGCCCCGGATGGCCGCATCGAACACCAGACTGCTGTGGTCGTCGGCTGGATTGCGCAGCAGATCGCTGTCGCCATCGAACACAAATCCCGCCCGCTCGAAATCGGCGCGCACCGTCGCCGGGTCGATGCGGTGCAGCTTCTCGACCGTCGCGCGCGTATCGCCGGGGTTGGCGATATGATCGACCACGCCGACGATTCCGCCCGGCTTCATCGCCGCGAGCACCGTCTTGAGCCACGCATCAGGCTCCATTCGCGTGATGCCGTATTTGGCCGACTGCCAATAGACGTCGTGATAGTCGAGGTTGATCAGCATGAAGTCATACGCCGCCGACGGCAGGTTCGGCGTCGCGAACGGGCTGGCCAGGATCGACACATTGGGCCGCCCCGCCGCGAACGTGGCGAACTCGGCCTTGCTCTTGTCGCTATAGAATTGCTCGGGCTCCCACACCGTCACATGACCCTTCGGCCCGACCGCCGGGGCGAAAATCTCCGCCCAATAATGATTGGCGCCGAACATGTCGGCGACTTCCATCCCCGGCTTCAGGCCCAGGAAGTTCAGCACCTCTGCCGGCTTGCGCGAGCTATCGAGCTTGAGGTTGTCGATGGAGCGTCGGGGATCGGCAACCGCCGACGCCACCGCGGCCGCGGACTGCATCGCGGCACTGCTGGCGCTACGCCTCGCGTGATGGTGACCGGGCTTCGCATCCGCCGCCGTTGTCAGGGCGAGCCCTATTGCCAGTCCGGTCAGCCACTTGCCACGCATCGCCCGTCTCCTTGCTGCCAGCGACGCTACGGGCATCGCGCGCGCGACGCCAGCTTCTTTGCGCTTCGGTCTGGAACCGGTTGGCAAACAACGGGTTATCGGCCCATGGCGCTGACCCAGCTCGATCCCCCGATTCCCCTGCACGTGGTCGATCGCGGCGCCGGATTCGCCATCGCCGTCATCGACTATGGGCAGGAATTCGACCTGCTGTGGGTGGTCGGCATGGACGACGGCGGCGAAGTCTGGTGCGTGCCCACCCCGCAGATCCGGCTTCAATCCAACTGGTCGATGGGCCGGGGCAAGAAACTCCCGAAACCACGGATAGCCGCTGTTCCCGATTGATGGATCCATCGCACCGGCGGTATTTTCTTTAATGTGGGCGCGAAAGATGGTTAACTTGGGTCGTGTCTGATCATCCGGGGGGATCACATGGCCACGCTCGCTGCACCGACCGCCGCCGAAGCGCAGTCGGCCGAACGCAAATTCTATTCGCGCATGGCGCTGTTCATGACCGCGGTGATCTTCGTCGGCTTCATGCCCAGCTTCTACTTGCGCGGGATGGTCCATTATCCCCGCCCCAACCCCAGCCTGCCGCCGCATGTCATGGTCCACGGCCTTGTGTTCAGCGCCTGGCTGCTGATCTTCATCGTCCAGACCCAGCTCGTCGCCGCCGGCCGCCGCGACCTGCACATGATGCTTGGTGCGCTGTCGTTCGTGATTGCGCTCGCGCTCGTCCCGCTGATGTACCTGACCGCCGTGTGGCAGGTCGCGCGGCAGAATGCGCCGCCCTTTACCGATCCGCTCGACTGGACGATCGTGCCCCTGTCCGGGATTATTCCGTTCGCGTTGATGCTATGGATCGGCTGGACCAGTCGCCGCGAGGCGCAATGGCACAAGCGCGCCATGTTGGTGGCGATGCTGATGATCATGCAGCCCGGAATCGGCCGTTTCCCGATCGGACCGCCGAGCCTGCTGATCCACGCCATCGGCGGGATTCTCACTTTGGCGCTGTTCATCCCGCTGATCCTGTGGGACCGCAAAACCATCGGCGAGTTGCACCCCGTGACCTCGCTCGGCGTCTCGCTGACCGCGCTGGTGATCATCATCCAGGTCGGCGTGCTCGCCACCAATGTCTGGGCCCCAATCGCGGCACATCTGCCGGGGGTGCCAAGCTGACCGCTGCGAGATGGCCACTCTGATTAAGGTCAGCCTGCCGAACAACCGGTGCGCTTCGGCGCTTCAAGCGAAATATCCCGTCTCGTTCCGCATCGCTCAACCGATTTGTGCGTTGTGCACCCGACTAAATCGTTTTCAGGAGCATACCATGACCGAAGCCAGTACCCAGATTACCGCTCTCAATACCCTCACCGCGACCTTGCTGGATAGCGTCAATGGCTATCGCGACGCCGCCAGCCACGCCGATTCGGGTCGCTTTCAGGAATTGTTCCGCAAGTTCGCCGACGAGCGCGCCACTGTCGCTGAATCGTTGCGGTCCGAAGTTGCTCGCCTCGGCGGAAATCCTGAGGACGACGGCAGCTTTCTCGGCAAAACGCATCAGCGCTTTCTCGACCTTAAGGCGGCAATCACCGGTCGCGACGACCAGGCGATCGTCAACGAAGTCGAGCGCGGCGAAGATTATCTCAAGGAAAAGTTTGAAGCTGCCTTGAAGACCGACAGCCTAGCGCCCGAGACCCGTGCCGTCATCGAGGCCGCCAATGCGTCGGTCCTGCGCGGGCACGATCAGATGCGCGACCTCAAGCATGGATTGGAGGCCTGAACCATGGGCGTTTTCTCTGCGATCAAGAATGCAATCTTCGGTCACCCGGCTGCAGGCCAAGCCGCCCCGCAACCGGCTCCAGTCGACGTGACCACGGCCCCGGCTCAGGCCCGGGCAGTGCCGACTTTAACTGAAGCTGCAACGTCCGCGGCGCCGGTCGATGTCGAGGGCGTCCTCAATGAAATCTCGGCCGACAAAGGTCATCCCGACCTCAATTGGAAGTC
>NZ_JANMWY010000327.1:0-3993 GCF_031380695.1 Sphingomonas sp.
CGGAGTTCGTGACGGGAATCGTATTGCCGGTCGACGGGGGGTATTCGGTGTTCTGATCAGTGCCACGGGGCATTGAGTGCGGTTGGCAATTGATCCACGCATCCGGAAATCATGCCGTCGCGTAGCTCAGCCACCAACACAGGGAGCAACGCCATGACCATTTTTCGCACCGCTGTCTCGATCGCCCTTGCCGCCGCCGCAATGTGCGCCACCGCTGCCCACGCCGGACATAGCGAGTTGCAGGTCCCGCCCGCCGACACCTTCATGCTCGGCGGCGACCAGGACGCGGCGATGATGGTCAGCGGTCGCAACACCGGATTGACCCCGGTCGCGATCCTCTCGCGCACGGGCGACAAGGACGTGACGATTGCCACCGTCGCGCCGGGCGGCTCGTTCGAGCATCGCTATGCGGTCGGAGAGATGGCGCTCATCCGCAACCTGTCGGCGACCGCGACGTCGACGCTGAGTGTCGATTTCACCGGATCGGCCGCGACCCTGTCGATGCGCTACGCCCTGCCGCAGAAATAGCGGGTTACAGGGGGATCCTGACTTTCAGCATGATGCGGTTGCTGGGGAAGCCGCCGACCGTCGCTCGCTCGGTCCCGACGCCGACCCTGGCGCCGCCGACTTTGGTCTCGGCCGTCCCGAAGCGCGGGTCGTCCGGGGGCAGGGCGGGGATGCGATACCGTTCCTTGTCGCGCCGGCCGCAAACGACGATCGCGTCTTCCCCCGGCGCGGCACGGTCGCACGCCTGGGTCACCGCGCGTGTGTCATAGACCACCGGCGCGGCGCTCGCCTGGAGCAACAGGAGCAGGCTGATCCCGATACGCACCTCGTGAGGCTAGTTATACCGCGCACTCACGAAATACAGACCCTCGGGCGGCGCGTTCAGCCCCAGCGCCGTGCGGTCCTTCGCATCCAGCGCCGCGCGCATGTCGCCGACGGACCACTGCCCGCGCCCGACCATCATCAGGCAGCCGACCATCGAGCGCACCTGATGATGGAGGAAACTGCGCGCCGCCGCGGCGACGTGCACCTCGCCGCCGACCCGAACGACGTCGAGCGAATCCAGTGTCTTGACCGGGCTTGCCGACTGGCAATGCGAAGACCGGAAGGTGGTGAAGTCATGCTCGCCGACCAGCACCGCCGCCGCCGCCCGCATCACCGCCACGTCGATTGGTGCAGGCACATGCCACACCCGTCCGCGATCGATCGCCGGGGGCACGCGCCGGTCGAGGATGCGATACAGATAGCGCCGCTCGACGCAGGAGAAGCGCGCGTGCCAATCGTCGGCGACGGGGGCGACGTCCAGCACCGTCACCGGCAGCGGCCGGACCAGCGCGTTCAACCCCTCGCGCAGTTGATGCGGCGTGAGCGGCTTGGCGATGTCGGCATGCGCCTCCATCGCCAGCGCATGGACGCCCGCATCGGTTCGCCCGGCGCCATGCACCGCTGCCCGCTCCCCGGTCATCGTCGCGATCGCGTGCTCCAGCGTCGACTGGACCGACGCGCCGATCGCCTGCCGCTGCCAGCCGACGAACGGCCCGCCGTCATATTCGACCGTCAGCCGCCAGCGGGTCATATGAGTAGCGAGGGGAGGGCGAAGCCGCGCAGCAACTCCGCCGACGTCATGGCGCCGCGACCGGCGCGCTGCACCGTCACCAGGCGCAGCGCGCCGGAACCGCACGCGATGGTCGCTGCGTCGATCACTGTCCCTGGTGATGCGTCGCCCGCGACGGCGTCGGCGAACAACAGCTTGATCCGCTCGCCGTGGGCCTCGAACCAGGCACCGGGGGCAGGGGCCAGCGCGCGCAATTTTCGCTCGATGGTCGCGACATCGAGCGACCAGTCGATGCGCGTCTCCGCCTTGTCGATCTTGGCGGCATAGGTCGCGCCTTCGGGCTGGACCACCGGCGGATAGCGCGCCGGGTCCGCCAGCCATTCGACCATCGCCGCCGCGCCGACTTTCGCAATCTCTTCCGCCAGTTGCCCGGCGTCCTTGCGATCGATCGCAATCTCGCGGCGGATCAGCATCGGCCCGGTGTCGAGTCCCTTTTCCATCGCCATGATGGTCACCCCGGTCACCGCATCCCCCGCCTCGATCGCGCGCTGCACCGGCGCCGCCCCACGCCAGCGCGGCAACAGCGAGCCGTGGACATTGATGCACCCGAGACGCGGTGCGTCGAGGATCGGCTGAGGCAGGATCAGCCCGTAGGCCGCCACCACCGCCACGTCCGCGCCGATCGCCGCGAAGTCCGCCTGCGCCGCTACGTCCCTCAAGCTGACCGGATGCCGCACCGCCAGACCCAGCGCCTCGGCCCGATCGTGCACCGCTGTCCGCCGCTCGGCCTTGCCTCGCCCGGCCGCGCGCGGCGGCTGGGTATAGACGCACGCCACGTCATGCCCCGCCGCGACGACGGCGTCGAGCGTCGGCACGGCGAAGGCCGGCGATCCCATGAAGATGATCCGCATCGCTCGCCCTATGGCGCGGGCCGCGAAAAATTCCTATCTCCCCCTCGTGGCCGGCCGCGAACTCGAAACCTTGTCCCAGGCACTGGCCCGGCTTCCCGGCTTCGGTCCGCGTTCGGCCCGGCGCGCGGTGTTGCACCTAGTCAAGAAGCGTGAATCGGCGCTCGAACCGCTGCTGGCCGCGCTTCAGGCGGTGGCGGAGAACCTCGTCACCTGCTCGACCTGCGGCAATGTCGATACGGTCGATCCGTGCGCTTTGTGCAGCGACCCGCGCCGCGACACCCGCCTGCTGTGCGTGGTCGAGGAAGTGGCCGACCTCTGGGCGCTCGATCGCTCGCGGCTGTTTCCGGGTCATTATCATGTCCTTGGCGGGCGTCTTTCAGCACTCGAGGGCATTCGTCCCGAGGATCTCGGGATCGACTCGCTCGTCCGCCGCGTCGCGGTCGGTGGGATCGATGAAGTCGTCCTGGCGATGAACGCTACGCTCGAAGGGCAGACCACCGCCCATTACCTTGCCGAGCGGCTCGACGCGTTTCCGATCCGCCTAACCCAGCTCGCCCACGGCCTGCCCGTCGGCGGCGAGCTCGACTATCTCGACGAAGGCACGCTCGCCCAGGCGCTGCGGGCGCGGCGCCCGGTCGCTTGAAACCCCGTCACCAAAAGACTAATTTGCCGCCATGGCCATCCTGCGCATCCGCGAAATCCCCGACCCGCTGCTCCGCGAGAAATCGACTCCGGTCGAGGCGGTCACCGACGACATCCGCGCGCTCATCGCCGACATGTTCGAGACGATGTACGACGCGCCGGGCATTGGCCTCGCCGCGGTCCAGGTCGGCGTGCCCAAGCGACTGCTCGTGATGGACATCGGCGAGCCGGCGGAGGAGGGCGGCGAGCCGGTCAAGGAGCCGCGCGTGTTCATCAACCCCGAGATCGTCACCCATAGCGACGATGACGTGCCCTATACCGAGGGCTGCCTGTCGGTCCCGGACCAGTATGCCGAAGTCATGCGCCCCGACCGCATCCGCGCCAAATGGCTCGACGAGCAGGGCGTGGCGCATGACGAGATGCTCGACGGCATGCTCGCGGTCTGCCTGCAGCATGAGATGGACCACCTCGAAGGCGTGCTGTTCATCGACCACCTCAGCCGCCTGAAGCGCGAGATGGTGCTCAAGAAGCTCGCCAAGGTGCGGAAAGAGCGTGGGTTAAAAGCGGCCTAAGCCAGCGTCGCCGCCGCGTTGCGGCAATCCGTCGCGCATTCGCGGCACATCTGCGCGCACAGCTTACAATGCTCATGGTCGTGCTTCTCGCACTCGGCCGCGCACGCCTCGCACATCCGCGCGCACAGCTCGAGCAGTTCGCGCAGCATCGGCTGGTCGTCGCCGGTCCGCCGCACCGCCAGCCGCCCGGTCGCCTCGCACACGTCCGAACAGTCGAGGCACATGCGGATGCACTGCGTCATGTCCCCCATCTTCGTACCATGGGCTTCGGCCATGCAGGCATCGGCGCACGACGCCGCCATCTTGG
>NZ_JANMWY010000030.1:0-1846 GCF_031380695.1 Sphingomonas sp.
CGGTCGAGCCGGTGATCACGAGATTTTGCGTGGTGACCGCCAGCGCGGCATTCGCCGCTGACGATCCGAGCGCGCAAGCCGCGGCGGCAATCGCCAAGCTTAGCTTTTTCATACTTCCTCCTAGAACTACCTCGCAGTGCCGACAGCCGACCGCGATACAAAGGTTAACACAATATTCACCATATGGTTCCGACCATTTTTACTTGTCGTTAATGGTAGTCAATAGTGTCTCGAATTGAGACACCTGTTAATATTTTGTAAAATACGATATGTTAATACTTACAAGAGTCAAGTAATACGTCTGATTACTTCAAGTGACCACAAGAGCTTCTCCAAGATCACCTAAACCGCTACTCACGATCGCGTGGCCAGTCGCAAAGCAAAAAGTCGAGCGAGATCAGTGCTTAGCGGCAAGCGGCCTATCGGGCGGCGCTCGTTTAGTTGGCTCGTCCGCCTTTTCGTCGCGTCGTTACTGCTCAGCCTGCTATGGGTGGGGGCGTACCGGTTCGTCGATCCGCCAATCACGCTCACGATGGCCGGTGATATTTTCGCCGGTCGGGGTGCGGCGCGCGTCTGGATACCGATGGGTGCGATCGACCGCGACATGGTGCGCGCGACGATTGCGGCCGAGGACGGCAAATATTGTAGCCATAATGGGTTCGACTTCCAGGCGATCGAGGATGCCGCCAAGCGCAACGCCAGCGGCGGGCGCATTCGCGGCGGATCGACCATCAGCCAGCAGACCGCGAAGAATGTCTTCCTGTGGCAGGGCGGCGGCTATGCCCGCAAGGGTGTGGAAGCGTGGTTTACATTCCTGATCGAGCGGTTGTGGGGCAAGCGGCGAATCATGGAGGTGTATCTCAACGTTGCCGAGACCGGGATCGGCACCTATGGCGTCAACGCTGGGTCACTGCGTTATTTCGGCCATGACGCCAACGCGATGAGCGCGACAGAAGCGGCGCGGATCGCGGCCGTGCTGCCGTTGCCCAAGAAGCGCGGGGCGGTAGCACCGGTCGGCTTCACGCGGCGCTATGGAGCGATCATAGCCGGACGGATCGGGGCGGTCGGGCGCGACGGGCTCGACGCCTGCGTTTATGCCGGAGCAAGCGCACCGGTGAACAAGACGGCGCCGATCGAGAGCAAGGCGAAGCGCCCGCTGCCGGGAGACGACTATGAGAGCAAGGCCGCGCCGCCACCAGAGGCCGATGTCGATCAGGTGGCAGCGGATGCAGCGCCGTCAAACGTAGCAGGTGCCGAACCGTCAGCCGCGCCTCCGTCACCCGAGACGAACGCACCGGAACAGGCGACGACCAACGCTTTTTGACCGGAACGCACTCCCCTTCTCACTCGTTTTAGCGGTCCATTCAACAGAGGAATTGTCCCATGGCCACGCGCAACCCACCTCGCAGCGGGAATGGCGAATTCACGGCGAAGAAGGCCGGCCCCGCTGGCCTGTTCGACTGGAGCGGCACGACTACTGGCGCGCTTTTGAGTGCGGCGGTCGCTGGCGCGGCGGTGATCGTCGCGGCAAATCTCGGACGCAAGCTGATCGTCCAAGGCCTGTCCGGCATTGCTGGCGACTGGGACGAGGTACTGGCCGCCGAGCATAAAATGACGTTGTCGATCTTTGACAAGATGCTCGCGACCGATGAGACCCAGAAAATCAAGCGCGGAATGCTCCTGACGAAGCTGACCCATGCGCTCGACAAGCACGCCCACGAAGAAGAAATGGTCGTCTATCCGGCGCTGCGCGAGGCGAACGAGAAGGCCGATGCCGACCTGCTCGAAAAGGAGCATGGCGAGGTCAAGACCTATCTGTTCAAGCTCGGCGGGATGGCGAGCGACA
>NZ_JANMWY010000060.1:0-4954 GCF_031380695.1 Sphingomonas sp.
TCGCCGCCTTGCGCCACGCCCCGACCGCACCGGGCACGACCGTCATCGCATCGAGCTGGGCCAGCGCCCGCCGCTCCAGGTTCTGGGCGGTGATATATTCCAGCGCCTGCCATTTGGTGACCAGGTTGATGCGGTTGCCAACCTTGGCATTGCCCGCCACCGCGCCCAATTTCTCGTCGATGAACCAGCGCGCCAGCCGGGCGATGGTGGTCGGCTCGAATTGCGTGTCGGCGTCGAGTGCGATGACGATCTCGCCGCTCGCCAGCGTCAGCCCCTCGTTGAGCGCGCGCGCCTTGCCGCCGTTTTCAAGCGTGAGCAGCCGGACGCGGTCGTCGCCGCCGAAGTGTTGCGTGACCACTGCCGAGGTCGCGTCCTTCGACCCGTCGTCGATCACGATCACCTCCAGCCGGACCTCGCTACTGGTCAAGACCTGGCGCACCGCCCGTTCGATCACCGCTTCCTCATTATAGGCGGGGATCAGCACGCTGACGAAGCGGTTCGGGTCGATCGGCGGCGGGACGATGCCATTTTCCCGCCGCGCTGCGAGCAGCGCCAGACCGCTCAGCGTCAGGGCGCGCAGGATGCCCAGGATGATCGCGATCGCAAACAGCATATGTAGCGTCTCGACGCTCCATCCCAGCGACTGGAACACCAGCAGGTCGGCCCGCGCCGCTAGCGCGTCCGATTGGGACAATTTCGGCATCGCGGCGTCGCGACTCAAACCGGCGAGCTCCGACACCGGCACGAACGTAAACCCGCGCGTGCGCAGTGTATCGATGATCGTCGGTAGCGCGGCGATCGTCTGCGCACGGTCGCCGCCCGAATCGTGGAGCAGGACGATATTGTGGCTGCACTCGGCATCCGACCCGCCCGAGCAGCCGCTTTCGCCCTTCTCGACCCCGGCCACGACATTGTCGAAGATCGCCTGCGGCCCGGGCCTTTGCCAGTCCTCGCTGTCGACGTGCAGTCCGACCGAGATGTAGCCGCGATTCTGTGCCTCCAGCGCGGGCAGGATTTCGTCGGCGGTGGTCGGCTCGGCATCTCCGAAATAGGGCGCCCGGAACAGCTTGAGCGTGTGCCCGGTGAAGGCCTGGAACAGTCGCTGGGTGGCGTTGAGCTCGAACAGGGTCTGGGTCGTGCCGGTCGTCGCGAGGTTGGGATGGGTATAGGTGTGACTGCCGACCTCATGCCCCTCGGCGATCATCCGCTGTAGGAGGTCGCGCTCGGTCAGGGCGTTTTCGCCGACGATGAAGAAGGTCGCCGGGACGTGCTTTTCCTTGAGGATGTCGAGGATGCGCGGCGTCCAGCGCGGGTCGGGCCCGTCGTCGAAGGTCAGCGCGACGGCACCATGCTTCATCCCGCCCCGGCTGATCGTGAAGGGCCGCGGCAGGGTGACGAAATCGACGCCGGTCAGCAGCCCGTCGCGGCTCACCGTCATCGTCCGCTTGCCCGCTGTCGGCAGCGACGAGATGCGCAGGATCTCGCCGGCGCCTTCGATGTCGACATTGGTGCCTTGGGGCAGCGTCGACAGGCTGGCCGGATTGCGCGGCAGGACCGCGTTGCGGCCGAAGATCGACCACAGGGCCGGGTCCTCCGCCCCCATCCGCCACAGCGCCACACTCTTCAGCCCGGCGCGGTCGAGCAGTTTGAGCTGGTTGAAGGCCGATGCGGCGTCGAGGATCCATACCGTGTGGCGGCTGCCATTCTCATCGTCATAAGCGAAGCTCGAGTTGCCGCTCGCCCGGTCGAATGTGGGCCTGACATCATTCTCGCTCGCGGTAACCCAGGCTTCCTCGACATTGTCTGGTTCGCCGCCGCTATCGTGCCAGTCGTAGGCATAGTTGCCCAGCGTCACGATCGCCTTCGAACGGGGCACCGCGCCCAGCGCGGCGGCGAGCTTGTCGGCCCACCAGCGTTGCGAGGCGATCGGTCCCGGCTCGCCATCGTCGCTATGTTCGTCATAAACCATCAGGAAGACGCGATCGGTAACCGCGGCGAGGCGAGCGAGGTCCCAGTCAGCGTCGACCGGCGCGGCCACGGTAGTCAGCCAACCGCGCTGGTCGAATCGGCGGTTCACTTCCGCCAGGAAGCCGCGGTAATCGACCACTGCCGCCGGCGACAGCTCCTCGAAATCGAAGACCGCGCCCGACCCGTGGTTGGCGTCGATGAAGCCGATCAGCTGATCAATCAGCCGATTGCGCGCGGCCCGATCGGCCAGCATCGCGCTGATCCCCTTGGGGTCCCATTTGCCTAGCTTGGCATTCTGGACAACGGGCAGGATCAGCGGCCGATAGCGGCTGGTGTTGAGGATCGCCCGGCCTGGTGCATCCGGCAGGACATTGAGCTGGTGATTTGGGCCGGTGACCGTCAACCATACTGGAGCGAGCCAGTCGAGATCGCCGATGTGGCGTTGCAGCGAGGCGACCGAGCCGGGGTCCCACGGCGTATAAAAGCCGACACTGATGGGCTTCCCCATCGTCGTCGCGGCGGCGGTGGCGCGCTGGGCGCCGACCGCCTTGGGACTGGGCGGGCGGGCACCGACCAGGCGTTGGTAGGCGGCATTCATGCTGCGCTGGGTTCGGGCCAGCAGGCTGGTACGCGGCGGCGGCAGCGGCTTGCCCCGCTCCAGCGCGACCGGCAGCAGCGGTGCCGCCGGGACCAGGCGAATCGTCGCTGCCAGCCCGCCGAGTGCCATCACCACGAGCAGCGCGAACAGCATCAGCGCTAGCCGGAACCGCTTCCGCCGCCGCCCGGTCGGGTCATAGAAGATCGCCCGGTCGGCCATGCCTATCCGTTCGCGCGTTCGGGATCGACGGTGCGCGCTGCCCGCCGCCGCCGCCATTGCAGCCAGCCGAGCAGAACCAGGATGGTCAGCGCGGCGGCGATCAGCGCATGGGCCGGGGTCAGCAGCATCTTCACGACCTCGACGATGACCTTGCCGAAACTATAGCCGAGCAGCACCAACCCCGGTCCCCAAATCGCTGCCGACAGCATTTGCAGCCAGGCGAAGTCGCGGGCGCGGACGTGGCTCATCGAAATGGCGATCGGTCCCATCACGCGAAAGCCATAGATGAAGCGGAAGCCGAAGCAGAACAGGCGCGGATGGCGATCGATCATCCTGAGCGCCCGGGCGAACAGCGGCTTTTCGGTGATACGGTGGACCATGCGGTGATCGCGCTGCGATCGGCCGACCAGGAAGAACAGTTGGCACGAAATCCACGCGCCGATGAACGCCGCCAGCGCCGCCGACCACGGATTGATCAATCCCTCCCGCGCCATCGCCCCGCCGATTACGACCGCGCTCTCGCCCTCGATACCGCCGCCCAGCCCGACGCCGAGTGCACCATAATGCTCGATCAGATGGTGGATCGTCTCGCTCAGGGCCATGCATGTTCCATCTGGCGACTTTCGATCCTTTGTCGCCGGTCGCGGCCTAGCCGGGACGCGCCCCGGGTGAAAGGTCTGATCATGGCGCTTGCCACCTGCGGCATGATCCGCTTGCATGCCGCCATGCTAAGCGGCTCTAACCGCTCGATTACAAAGGAGTCATGATGCGTAACTCTTCCGTCGCCGCCATCGCCCTGGCGCTTGCCCTGCCGATCGCCCCCGCCACCGCCGCGCCGGCTCACCCACAGGCTGAAGCGCAGGCCCTCGACCTCGCTAAAAAGGCGATCGCGCTGCGCTCGGTGCGCGGGGCGAACAACCAGACGCCGCAGGTCGCGGCGCTCTATCGCGACGCGCTGGTGGCGGGCGGTTTCGCGGCGATCGATATCGAAATCACCTCGGTCGACGACACCGCCTATCTCATTGCCCGCTGGCGCGGCTCCGACCCGGCACTGAAGCCTTTGGTCATCTCTGGCCACATGGACGTGGTCGAGGCCAAGGCCGCCGACTGGCGGCGCGACCCGTTCACCCCGGTGGTCGAGAATGGCTATCTGTACGGGCGCGGCGCGACCGACATGAAGCTCGACGGGACGGTCGCCATCGCGTCCCTGATCGAGCTCAGGCGATCGGGCTATGTCCCGAAGCGTGACATCATCATCGAATTTTCGGGCGACGAGGAAACGGTCATGAAGACCAGCGCGATTATCGCGCGTAAGCTGGCGACGGCGGAAATGGTGCTCAACATCGATGGCGGCGGCGGCGTGCTCGACGAGCAGACCGGCAAACCACTCTATTTCACCTGGCAGGGAGCCGAGAAGACCTATGCCGATTTCGAACTGACGGTGACCAACCCTGGCGGCCATTCGTCGCAACCGCGCAAGGACAATGCCATCACGATCTTGTCGGAGGCACTGGTGCGGATCGGCAAATATCGATTCAAGCCGGAAAACAGCGCCTTGACCAAGGCCGCGCTCGCCGCCGCCGCAAAATTCGAAGCGCCCGCTCGTGCGACCGCGATGCGCGCGTTCGCCGCCAATCCGGCCGACGAGCGCGCTTACGCGACGCTGGCGGCCGATCCGACGCTGATCGGCCTGCTCGGCACGACCTGCGTCGCGACAATGGTCAGCGGCGGGCACGCGCTCAACGCCCTGCCGCAGCGGGCGAGCGCCAACATCAACTGCCGCATCTTCCCCGGCCACAGTCCGGCGTCGATCATGGCCGAGCTGAAGGGGGTCGCGGCCGAGCCATTAGTCGCCTTCAAGGATGTCACCGAAGGATCGGTCGCCAACGACGCGTCGCCGATGCGGCCCGACTTCATCGCTGCGGTCAACAAGGCGATGGCGGCGGTCCATCCCGGCGTCGCGGTATTCCCAAGCATGGCGTCCGGCGCCAGCGACAGCATGTGGTTCCGCTACTTTCACGTGCCCAGCTATGGGGCCAGCCCGATGTTCATGAAACGCTCGGACGATTTCAGCCATGGCCTCAACGAGCGCTCGCCGGTGGCCAGCATCGGTCCGGCGATCGGCTATTACCTCTCGCTTTTCCGCGACCTCAGCCAGTAACGCGCGCT
>NZ_JANMWY010000066.1:0-1634 GCF_031380695.1 Sphingomonas sp.
GGTGACGCAGATGGATGCGGACAGCGCGATGGCGCGGCGGATTCTCGCTTAGACGATCACTTTGCAATGCTCGCCTCGCCCGCTAGAGCCGCCGCCAATGTCAGACGCTCCAGAAAAACCCGCCGTTTCCGATAAGCAGGATTGGCGCTCCACCGTCTTCCTGCCGAAGACCGACTTTCCGATGAAGGCCGGACTGCCGCAGAAGGAGCCGGGCATCCTCGCCAAGTGGCAGGCCGACGGGGCCTACCAGCAATTGCGCGCCGCGCGGGCGGGGCGGGAGAAGTTTATCCTCCACGATGGGCCGCCCTACGCCAATGGCGACATCCATATCGGCCATGCGCTCAACCATATCCTCAAGGACATGGTGGTTCGCACGCAAACCTTGCTCGGCAAGGATGCGCCTTATGTGCCCGGGTGGGACTGCCACGGGCTGCCGATCGAGTGGAAGGTCGAGGAGCAATATCGCAAGAAGAAGCTAGACAAGGACCAGGTGCCGCTGGTCGAGTTTCGCGCCGAGTGCCGCGCCTATGCCCAGCATTGGGTCGATACGCAGCGCGAGCAATTGAAGCGGCTCGGGATCGGCGGGGAGTGGGACAAGCCCTACCTGACGATGGACCCCGCGGCCGAGGGGACGATCGTCGCCGAACTGATGAAGTTTGCGGAGAGCGGGCAGCTCTATCGCGGGGCCAAGCCCGTGATGTGGTCCCCGGTCGAGAAGACCGCGCTGGCCGAGGCCGAGATCGAATATGAGGATGTGACGAGCACCCAGATCGATGTGGCGTTCGAGATTGTTGAGTCGCCGATTGCAGAGTTGGTTGGCGCGCACGCGGTGATCTGGACGACGACACCGTGGACGATCCCGGTTAATCAGGCTTTGGCTTATGGGCCAGAGGTTGAGTATCAAGTCCTCGATTGCGACCTGACACTCTGCGACATGCAGGCCGAAGAAACCGAGCATTGGCGTGCGTTCTTCGCTGATTGGAGCCTCAAAGACATCCTCGTCGCGGCGCCGTTGGCCGATGAGTTCGTAAAGCGTTTCACGGTGGGGCTGGAGCAGCTTCTGCCGCCCGCGTTGGCCGGAAAGAAAATCATCTGCGACGTCATTGCTATAAGAGAACTGAAAGGCTCTGACCTCGCCGGCACTATCGCCCGCCATCCTATGCACCATCTCGGCGGCTTCTTTGCCAAGCCACGCCCCTTCCTCCCCGGCGACTTCGTCACGACCGACACCGGCACGGGTCTCGTCCACATGGCGCCCGACCATGGCGAGGACGACTTCGCGCTTTGCAAGGCCCACGGCATCGAGCCTGTATTCGCGGTCGAGGGGGACGGGAAATATCGCGCCGACTGGGCCTGGCTCGGCGGGCAGGGGTCGGTGATCAACACCAGGTTCAATGCGCCCGACGGGCCGATCTGTGCGGACCTGCGCGCAGCCGGGGCGTTGCTGGCGGCGAGCGATTTCCGGCACAGCTATCCGCACTCGTGGCGGTCGAAGGCGCGGGTGATTTATCGCTGCACCCCGCAATGGTTCATCGGGATGGATAGTCCCTTAGCCCCTCCCGCCGGAGCGGGAGGGGAAGAGCCACGAAGTGGCGAAGGGGAGGGCCTGTCGTCCTCTGCCGCCCACATGCCCT